>JAGWVP010000104.1 GCA_018970825.1 bacterium
CGATGGGCGAGACGACCGTGAGCACGCCGCCCTTGTTCGTGATCTCGATGCCGAGCCCGCCGAAGCTCCCCTTCGTGTCGACCTGCAGTTCCTTGTAGAGCTCGGGCGTGAGGTAGGCGCTGTGCGGGTCGAGCGACCCGAGCATGCCGTTCACGGCTCCCTCGAGCAGCTGCTTCGTCGTCACGTCGTCGACGTAGTTCTTCTGGACGATCGAGAGGATGTTCGTGAAGGTCTCGAGATCGTCGTAGGTCTCCTTCGGAACCGCGGAGACCCGCTCGACGGCTCGCCCGCCCGAGAAGAGGAACGCCATGCACGCGGCGAACGCGAGCAGGGTCAGGGTGACGCGGCGGCGGCCGCTGCGGGGGGCGCTCATGCTGTACGTTCTCCCAGCGGGCCGCGACGACCGCAACCCGTGCCCCACGGTAGCGGATTCCGGGGACGGGCGCCCGCGGCGAAGGCCCGGACGGGGGCCCCGGAGCGCTCGGGCTCGGGCCCCGATCCTCCCGGGCCGACTCCCCTCAGTGAGCGGCGACCAGCGGCGCGCGCCCTGCCTCGGTCGTCGAGGCGGCCTGCGCGGCGCCCGCAGCGGCGGGACGAAGCGACCGAAGCCACGCGACGATCGACCAGCGCTCCTGTTCGCTCAGCGAGAAGGCGAACGGGGGCATCGCGGTCCCGCGCTTGCCGTTGGCGATGCGCCAGTAGATCCACCCGTCGGGATGCTTCGGCACCACGTCGGGGCCCGCCAGGTCCGCCGGCGGCGGTCGGAGCCCGACCGCTCCGGGCCCCTTGCCGTCCGCCGAGGCCCCGTGGCAGGGGGCGCAGTTCTGCAGGAAGAGGCCCTGGCCCCTGCGAACCGCGGCAGGGTCGCCGGCGACCGGGTTGCGCATCGCCGCCACGGACTCGGGTGGCTCTTCGGCCCCGGCGCCGCGGGGAGCGGCGGCGAGGCAGAGTGCGAGCACCGCGGCGCAGGCCCGCCGCATCGCGACGGAACGCACGGCGTCAGGCCGCGTGACGCGCCGGCGCGGTCCCCACCTGGGGTTCGCCGGGACCGCGCGACCACAGCCACCCCGCCACGAGCGCGAGCAGGAGCAGCCCCTGGAGGGCGAGCGCGAGCGCGTCGGGGAAGACTCCGAACCAGTCGCGCAGGAACGCCGCGTCGGGCACCCATTCGACCGGGTGCTGGCCGATCCAGCCCGCCTCCTGGAGCTCCCGGATCCCGACGCCCGCGAACTTGATCGCGAGCAGGTAGAGGAGCCCTCCCGTCACGGCGAAGAACGGCCGCATCGGGACGTGCAGCCCGAACCAGCGGATCGCCGCGTAGAGCAGGGCGAGCAGGACGAGCCCGACCGCGAGGCCGCCCGCGACCGCTGCCATGCCGGCCGCGGTCCCGCCCGCCTCGACCACCAGCGCCTGGTAGAAGAGAACCGTCTCGAACCCCTCGCGGAACACGACGAGGAAGGCGAGCATCGCGAGCCCGCCGAGTCGGTCCGCCGAAGCCGCCTTCCGCACCGACTCGCGGATGAACTGCTGCCAGCGACGTCCCTCGACGCGCGAGATGAGCCAGTACGACGTGAAGAAGAGCACCACCACCGCGAGCAGGCAGGTGAGACCCTCGATCGCCTCCCGGCCGGCGCCGAAGCCGCCCGCCCGGTGGGCGACCACCGCGAGGGCGAGACTCGCGACCACGGCCGCGAGCGCTCCGCCGTAGAACGGCCGCAGCGCGGACGTCCGGCCGGCCGCGCGCAGGGAGGCCGCGACGGCCGACAGGATGAGAATCGCCTCGAAGCCCTCGCGCAGGATGATCAGCATCGAGTTCGCGAACAGCGATCCGCGGCCGGCCTCGCCGGCGGCCGGGGCGCCCGCGATGCCGAGACGCGACTTCACTCCGTCGATCAGGGCGTCGATCTCGGCTGCAGGGGCGCCCGCGCGCATGCGGGAGACCGTCTTCATCCAGTCCGCCTCGAGCGCCTTGTAGGCCGCGGGATCGCGGGCCGCGAGCGTCCGGTCGATGCCCGAGGACTCGAACGCGAGAAAGGCTTCGCCGGTGATTTCGCGCGCGCGGATCGGCTCGGATGCATAGATCCCGCGCGCCTCGTCGAGGCGTGCGGTGAGGGTCGCGAGGCTTTCCTCCGCCGCGTGGGCGCGGCCGACGGGCAGGCCGAGCACGACCAGGGCGAGGACGTATGCGACGCCGCGAACGCGGGTCGTCGGGCGCGGGGGGCAGTGTCTCGTCGTCATCCCTGCTTCTCCTGCGTGTCCTGCGTGGGAGCGTCGACGCGCCAGTCGAACTTCGTCGAGGCTCGACCGAGGAAGCGCGGCTCGCCGAGGACGGCGGTCGCGGGCGGCTTCACGTCGACTTCGACCCGGTAGTCGCCCGGCGGGACGCGCAACGTCTCGCCGTAGTGCTGGAAGGCCGACAGGAGCCCGTGCAGCGGGACCTCGACCGGCTTGCCGCCCGAGGTCGGGACGAGCCGCAACGCCACGTCCGCCTGGGGAACGAGCAGGCCGGTTCCGCGGTCCTGCAGCACGATCTCGAGGTGATGCGTGTCCTCGGGGCGAACGGCCTTCAGGGTCGGGCCGTCCTTCCATTCCCAGAACGGCTCCGGCGGCTCGGTGATGAAACCGATGCGATAGCCGTCGACCTGCGCCTCGCTGCGCGCAGCCGCGAAGCCCTCGAGGATGTCGTCGCCGACCGAGTAGTCCGGGTCGACCGGAGACGGCGGGGCGGGCGGCACGACCGGGCGGCCGGAAGCGACGGCGACGTCGAAGACGGCCTCGGCGGGCTTCGCCACCACGCCGAGCATGTCGCCGTGGCGCGCATGGTGGGGCGGCTCGACGCGGACCCGAAGGCGGCCCTTCGCGTCGGCGAGCGGCGGCAGGTTCGCCCCGTACTGCGGGAAGTCGCCCCACAGCGGCTCGAGATCCGCCTTCGCGATCACGCGGTCGCCTTCGCCGAGGAACTCGGCGGTGACGACCGAGCCGGGGAGGAAGCGCTTGCTGCGGCGCTCGCGCAGCACCACGCCGAGGTAGGCCTTGGCACCGTCCGGGCTCGCCACTCGCTCGGGGCTCCCGGAGGTCGTGGTTCGCCAGATCGCCTGCACCGGCTCGACGAGAACTCCGATCCGGTAATCCGAGGCGACCTGCTCCGCCTCGATCGCGCGGTCCGCCTCGGCGGTCGCGGCCCGGAGGCCCGCGGTCGCGCCGCTGTCGCTCGGGCCGAGCGCGAGAAGCTGCTGCGTCGCCGCACGCGAGAGCGATGCCACCTCCGCGGGCGGCTTGCGCGCCGCGACCGCCGCGACGAGGGCGTCGATCGCCTGACGGCCGCCGGCGATCGCGGAAGGATCGGCGGCGAGCCGGGGGGCGAGCTTGTCGAGACGCAGCTTCGCCTGGTCGCAGAAGAGTTCCGCCTCCCCGATCTCGACCTCGTCCTTCACCCGTCCCGCGTCGTCCACCGCGAGCGCATACTCCTGCGAGACGAGCTTGACCGCGGCCGCGAGGGTCGCGAGGTCGTCGGCGAGCGCCGGGTCTCCGGCCGGACGGGAGCCCTGCCCGGAGCGAGCGGGGACCACCTGCAACTCCGCCTCCGCGGTCGGGTCCGATGACCCGGCACCCGCGGCAGGGCCGGTCGCGGCGACTGCCGTGCCGTCGCGACCCGGGGGGTTTCCGCCGTCGCAGGCGAGGAGATTCGCGGCGAGAACGAGCGCCGCGGACAGGGGGCGAAGGGGTCCCATGGAGTTGAAATCGACTTTCAAGATCAGGGGTGACACGGGGGCCGGGAAGCGTCAAATCGCCCCGGTCAGGGCCCGGCGCCGCGCTTCCCCTGGGGGTCAGTTCCCGTCGGGGCCCCGCACCCACTTCCCGGTGTCGATCAGGGTCTTCAGGTCGCGGACGATCGCCGGGTCGGTCCACTCGCGGGGGCCGATGAATCGCGCGAGCTGCCGGCCGTCGCGGTCGATGATGAAGGTCTCGGGATAGCCCGTGATGCCGTAGCGCCGGCCGACCTCCCCCGTCGAATCGACGAGCACGGGGAAGGTGATCTTCACTTCCTCGACGAAGCGACGCACCGGCTCGGCCGAGTCGTCCTCGCTCACCGCGAGCACGACGAAGTCCTGCGCCCCCATCTGCTTCGCGAGCGCCTCCATCGCGGGCATCTCGCTGCGACACGGCGGACACCAGGTCGCCCAGAGATTCAGGAACACGACCTTGCCCCGCTGCGACGAAAGACGGACCGCCTGCCCCGCCAGGTCCTGCGCGACGAAGTCCGGGGCCGCGGGGGCGCCGCCCCTGCAGCCGCTGCCGGCGCCCAACGCGAGCAGCAGCACGACGGCGAGACCGACGATGCGATCGCGGTGTCGGCGCGCCCACGCCATGCCGAGCAGGCCCGCGGCGACGCTGCCCACGCCGAACCACTGGGCCTCGGTGAGCCCGAGCCACAGGCGCGGCTCGATGCGCACGATCTCGACGAGGAATCGCGCGAGCCCCGAGAGGACCAGGTACCAGCAGAGAACCGTCCCCGGCGCGACCCGCTCCTCGTCCTCGCGGCGCGACAGCGAGAGCAGCCAGAGGAAGATGCCCGCGTAGAGGAGGCTCTCGTAGACCGGCGCCGGGTGTACCCGGTAACCCGCCGGGTGCGCCCAGCCGAAGATCGCGTTCGGGTAGGCCATGGCCCACGGAAGCGTCGACTCGCGGCCCCAGTCGCCGTCGCCCGAGAGCTGGCAGCCGACCCGGCCGATCGCCTGCCCGAGTGCGAGTCCCGGCGCGATCGCATCCACGACCAGCGGCCACGGCAGGCCGCTGCGCAGGACGTAGGCCGTCACCGCGAGGAAGCCGCCGACGAGCCCGCCGTACCAGACGAACCCGGCCCCGGTGATCAGCCGGTCGAGCGGGGCCGACAGGAACCCCTGCCAGTCGTTCAGCAGCGCGAGGATCCGCGAACCGAGGATCCCGCCGATCGCCGCCCAGGTGACGATCGGCGTCACGTGGGAGCGGTCGAGGCCACGGCGATCGAGACCCTGCTCCATCACCGCACCCGCGCCGAGGAAGGCGAGCGCGAGCATCGCGCCGAAGGAGTAGAGCTTGACCGGGCCCAGTTCGACGAGGACGGGGACCATCGCTGGTTGCCGCTTATACCGATCCGGCGCGCGCCCGCCATGTGCTCCCGGCCCGCGCCGCGGCTCGCGCGAAGGAGCGTTGTCGGGCCGGGTCGGCGGCTGCTAGGAGCGGCGCCGGAGGAAACCATGCGCCCGACTCCCTCGACCCGGACCTCTCCGCGCCTTCGCGCCGTCGCCGCCGCCCTCGCCGTCGGCCTCGCGGCGAGCGCCCTCGCGGCCTGCTCGGACGACGCGGGCCCGCCCGCCGCCCCCGGCGACGGCATCCCCTCGACCGGCCCCTGGAACGCGGGCGTGCACCTCCCGGCCGAGCCGCAGGAGGCGGGCGATCCCGCGAACGGTCGCCGCCTGCTGCTCAACGGCGACTTCATGACCTGCGGGATCCCGTGGTCGCTCTACTCCAACCCGGTGTGGGGTCCGGTCGTCTCCGGGGGCTTCGGTGCGACCACCGTCGACAGGCTCCCCGGTCGCGAAGGCAAGAACGCCGACATGCCCTACTCGCTGAACGTGTTCACGGCGCCCGACGGGGCCGAGGTCGTGAACGCGAACTGCCTCATGTGCCACGGCGGCAAGTTCGACGGGCAGGTGGTCGTCGGCCTCGGCAACGCGACGGCCGACTTCACCGGGCGGCTCGGCGGCGACACGACGGGCCCGCTCGACCCCGGGATCCTCGATCTCCTCGGGCTCACGCCCGCCGAGGAGGCGAACCTGAACAAGATGCTCGGCCGCGCCGCGACGCTCGCGCCGGCGACCGCCATGCGCACCGTCGGCAACAACCCCGCCGAGCTCTACGCGGTGATCCTCATGGTGCACCACGACCGGGACACGCTCGCCTGGAGCGACGAACCGGTGACGCAGATCCGGCCGGTCGACGTCGACGGCAGCCCGATCACCGACTACACGCTCACCTCCGACCCGCCGCCCTGGTGGCGTGCGCACAAGAAGAACGCGCTCTTCTACAACGGGATGGCGCGCGGCGACCACCGCGGCACGATGGCGCTCGCGAGCTCGGTCTGCGTCGACGACGTGGAGCGGGCGCGCGAAGTCGACGCGATGTTCCGCGACATCCAGGCGTACATCTCGAGCCTGCGCGCGCCGACGTGGTCCCGCCCGGTCGCCCGCGACCTGGCCGCGACCGGCAAGCGCCTCTTCACGAGGAACTGCGCCGGCTGCCACGGCAGTTACGCGGACGACCCGCTCGACGACGAGCACGACACCTACCCGAACCTGCTGCTGCCGCTCGACGTGGTCGGCACCGACCCGGTCGTCGCGAACCTGGGCGTGATCCACTCCCCCGAACTCGTGGACTGGTACAACGCGTCCTTCTACGGCCGGATCACCCGCATGGTCCCGAACGACCCGTTCCCGGGCTACATGCCCCCTCCCCTCGACGGCGTCTGGGCGACCGCCCCCTTCCTGCACAACGGCTCGGTTCCGACGATCGACCTCGTCCTGAACAGCCGGGCGCGGCCCTCGGCCTGGCGTCGCGTCGACCTCGACAGCACCCACTACGACGACGCGGCCCTCGGCTGGCCGTGGGTCGAGGTTCCGGGGGGCCAGGCGTCGGTTCCGGAAGCGGAGCGCAAGTTCGTGTACGACACGTCCTTCTGGAGCCAGTCGAACGCCGGCCACCCGTTCGGAGACCACCTCTCGGACGCCGAGCGCCGCGCGGTGCTGGAGTACCTGAAGACGCTCTGAACGCGGCGCGCGCGGCGCGATCCGTTGCCCGTTTACGCGACCGACGGTATCGTCGTCGCATGGCGCGGGCGGGCTTCTGGGCGATCGAGACCCGCGCGATCCGCTTCGGACGCGACGGGCGCTGGTACTCGGACGACGAACCGATCGAGAACCGGCGCATCGCAGATCTCTTCTCCCGTCACGTCGTCCGGGGAGCGGACGGAGCCTTTTGGCTCGTCATCGGGGACGAGCGCCAGCGGATCACCGTCGACGACACGGCCTGGGTCGTGTCCCGGGTCGACGGCGACCCCGCGAGCGGCTTCACGATCGAGCTGAACGACGGCTCCCGGGAGGTCCTCGACGCCTCGTCGCTTCGGTTCGGCGACGCCGACGTGCTCTACTGCGATGCGCGGGCCGGTCGCGAGCGCGTGCGCTTCCTGCGGGGCCCGCAGGTCGAGTTGCTGCGCCACGTCGAGGAGGCCGGCGACCGCTTCCTGCTGCCGCTTCCCGGCGGCGTGCGCCAGGAAATCCGGCCGGACCCCGCCGGCTGACGCGCGTGGAGATCGTCCTCGTCGAGCCGGAGATCCCGCAGAACACGGGCTCCGTCGCCCGCCTCTGCGCCGCGACCCGCAGCCGGCTCCACCTGGTCGGCCGCCTCGGCTTCTCGCTCGAGGACCGCTACCTGAAGCGCGCCGGGCTCGACTACTGGCCGCACGTGGACCTGGTCGTGCACGCCGACTGGCCGTCGTTCGTCGCGTCGCGAGCCCCGTCGAGACTCTTCGCCTTCAGTTCGCACGGGGTCGAGTCGTACACGCGCATCGGGTTTCGCGACGACGACGCGCTGGTCTTCGGCGGCGAGAGCAAGGGGCTTCCGGCGGCGCTGCGCGACGAGATGGCACCGCTGTGGCGGATCCCGATCGAGGGCGAGGCCGTGCGCAGCCTGAACCTCGCGAACGCGGTGTCGATCGTGCTCTACGAGGGGCTTCGGCAACTCGGCCGGGTCTGATCACGTGCTCGCCGGGTCGCGGCGAGCGAGGGACGGAATCCTCCGGTCCGCGTCCGGCGCGGGCGCAGCCTCAGAGGCGGCGATGGAGGGCGAGCATTTCGTCGAGCGTGCGGGCGCGCGATCCGCAGCCCGTGCCGCACCCCGTCCCGCATCCGCTCGCGAGCGGGTCGCGGACGTCGTAGCCGAGCCGCCCGAGCGCGCTCTCGTCGACCCACTCGACGCGGGCGATCGGCCCGTCGCAGCGAACGCAGCACCAGCGCTCGCCCTCCCCGTCGTCCGCCGGGCAGGCGAGCACCTCGCGCTCGCAGGCGGGACAGGGGCCCGTCGGCAGCAGGTCCTCCTGCGGCCCGCCGGCCGGGACCGAATCGCCCCGCGCCGTGGTCACGCCGGGATCCCGTCGGCCGTCGCGACGGCGGCAGGGGCGGGGTCGCGCCGCAACGCAGGGGACACCGCGAGACCGAGTCCCGCGATCTCGACCCCGATCCGGTCGGCCTGCGAACCGGCCCAGGCGATCCGCCCGCAGCCCGGGCAGCGGGAGAACGTCGCGCCCGACTCGCGGACGCGCGCCGGTACCGACGAAGGCACCTCGCGGGCCGCGACCGCGCGGGGCTCCCCGTTGCAGGCCGTGCAGCGCGGGGCGGGCGAAGACGCCGGGTCGAGCAGGCCCGCGTCGACGAGTTCGCGGATCTGCTCGCGGAAGCCGGCCGAGCGCAGCACCGCGACGCGCGCGCGACCGGGATCGCGCGCGAGGCGCCCGTCGCGGGTCAGCACGACACGCCCCTCGCGGCCCGCCAGCACGAGCAGGTCGCGCGGCTCCATCTCGCGGCGCAGGACGGCGTCGCGCCCGAGCAGACGAAGCCAGCGCGCGAGGCGTC
>JAGWVP010000105.1 GCA_018970825.1 bacterium
CCCCGTCTGGGCCGCGACCGACAACCCGGTGCTCGCCGCCAACGTCGTCTCGCTCCTCTCCTACCCGCTCGCCGCCTTCGCCATGGACCGACTGCTGCGCGCGCTCGGGCTCGGCGGCCCCGCCTCCTGGGTGGGCGGACTCGCCTTCGCGCTCGGCCCGTGGCGGGTTCCCGGCAGCAACCAGCTGCCGCAGATGCTCTCGTTCTTCCTGCCGGCCGTCGTCCTCGCCCTCGTGCGCATGCGCGAGGACCCCGCCCCGCGTCGCCTCGCGTGCTTCGGGCTCCTGCTGCTGCTCGCGCTCTTCAGTTCCTACTACATGGCCCTGCTCGTCGTGCTCGCGGTCGCCACTTGGACGGGGGCCGAGTTGCTCCGGGACCGACGCGGCGCGGGTGCCTTCGTGGCGAGAGTGGTCGGGATCGGCGTCGCCTGTTCGTCGGCACTCCTCGCGTTCTCCCTCCCCTGGCTCCGGGCACGGCCCGCGCCCGGGCAGATCCCGGTTCCCGTCCATTGGCTTTGGCGCCTCGCGTGGCCCGTGCGCGGGCACGAGCTCGAGTTGCTGCTCGGGCTCGCCGGCACGGCGGGACTGTTCCGCCGCAGGCTTCGGTTTCCCGCGGGCGTCGGCCTCGCCCTCGTCGCGGTCGGCACGAGCCTGCTCCTTTGGATCGCGATCCTCGGACTTCCCCTCTGGGCCCGGCCGGTGTTCGGGTTCTTCCGGACGTTCGCGCGACTGCAGATCCTGACGAGCTTCGGCATGGCGATCCTCGCGGGCTGCGCCCTCGAGACGGTCGTCGACCGGTGGGGGAAGCGGCCCGGGGCTCTCGTCGCCACGGCGGCCGGCCTCGCGCTCGCGTGGACGCTCGGGCCCCGGATCTGCACTCCCGCCGAGTTCGACTGGCCGTGGAACGAACGCGGAGGCAGGTTTCACCTCCAGCATCCCGGGGCGGCCGACGCAGCGGCCTACCGTCGCATCGGCGAGATCGCGCGACGCGAAGGCGGCGGTCCGCTCGTCGAGGTCGGCATCCCCCAGTGGGACACCATGGTCGATGCCACCTGGCACGAGATGCCGCTCGCGGCCGGCTTCACCACCCTCTGGCCCCCGCAGTACTTCGGCGTCCTCGCTCGCCTCGGCTCCGCCGAGGGCCTCGACGAACTCGTCGACCTCGCCCACCTCCGCTGGGTGGTCTTCCCGCCCGCTCGCCGCTGGTCCGAGCCCGTCGACCGCGAACGTCTCCTGCGCGATCTCCTCGCCCGCCCCAGGACCCGCCGCTTCGACGTCGGCGACTTCGTCCTCGTCCGCCTCGACCGGCCTCCGTCGCATCCGCAGTGGTACGAGACCCTCGCCGCCGGACGTCCCCTCACCGACCTCCCTCCCGACGACGGCGAGGCCATCTCGCGCCTGAAGGCCCTCGAAGCGATGGGCGCCGCGCAGACACCCTGAGCGGCCACCCGCCCCCCGGGGTCGGTGTCTCGCGCACGGGCCGTGCCGGTCCCCGGCCGCGAGGGCGCGCGTCAGGCGGGAGGCGGTTGCGGTCGGTCCGCGAACGTCCATGCCGCGAGCGAGACGAGCGCGATCCACGCGAGGTCGGCCAGCAGCAGGTGAGCGATCTGCAACGGGATCGGGGCGAGCCACCACACGTTCGCCGCGCCGAGCAGCATCTGGAAGGCGACGACCGCGGCGAGCCCGAACGCCACGCGCCGGACGAGCGGTGGCGGTCGGGTCGCGAGCAGCGCGGTGACCGCCCACGCGACGAGCGCGCCGACCGCGAGCGCGAGCACCGGGTGCCACACGCGCAGCCGCACGAAGACGTGCGCCGACGGCGAGAAGGTGAGCGCCTTGCCCTCCTCGATGGTCGAGACCGGGAACAACGTGTCGCC
Organism: bacterium; assembly: GCA_018970825.1. Taxonomy (GTDB): domain Bacteria; phylum Desulfobacterota; class Binatia; order UBA12015; family UBA12015; genus REEB422. Next base: position 1,876 of record JAGWVP010000105.1, read on the forward strand.
GAGCGCCGTGATCGCGCCACTCACGCCGAGCAGCAGCATGCCCGCGAGTGCCGCGGCGACGGCCGGGCGCGTACGTCCGATGGATTCCGTCCCGACGGGCGCATGCGCTGCGCCGTCCCGCGCGACGGCCGGCGACGACCACCAGGCAGCGAGCGCCAGGGCCGCGACCAGCAGGTAGGTGTTCACGAGGTGGGCGCCCACCCACCAGCCGCGCGCGATCGACTCGTCGTCGGCGACGTGCTCCAGCAGCACCAGCCCCGCGCCGAGCAGCGCCTCGGTGACGATGAAGAAGGCGGACCACCCGGCGGCCTTGCGCGCGCGCGCGCCCTGCGGGAAGGTCCGGCGCGCGGCCCAGAGGAGGCCCGCGACGAGCAGGAGTGCGACGCCGCTCGTCAACCGGTGGGTGAGTTCGACGATCGTCGCCAGCGCCGGCGAGCGCGGCATCACCTCCCCGTTGCACAGCGGCCAGTGGCTGCCGCAGCCGGCGCCCGATCCGCTCGCGCGTACGTAGGCGCCCCAGAGGATCACCCCGACGTTCGCCGCGAGGACGAGCCGGGCGTAGCGGGCGAAGCGGGTCGCGCTCACTCGTCGCCCACCGTCGCCCAGTCGACGTCCCAGAACTCGGGCACCGGCGGGCGGAGTTCGAAGTGTCCGCCGAAGCACTCGAAGCTCGGCCGGTGACGCAGCCGGTCGTGCAGCAGGCGCAGGTACTCCTCGAGGGCCTGCCCGGCGGGCGGCGTGCCGATGTCGAGCCTCTTCGCGCCGCCGCACTTGCGGCAGCGGACGTCCACCTTCATCGATCCTCCGCGTAGTCGACCCGCTCGAGGAAGAGCCCGAGCGGGGGCGCCGGCGCCGGCGCGAGCGTCCGGTCGCGCGCGGCGAGCAGCCGGGCGAGGTCGTCCACGGGCCTTCGCCCGAGCCCGATCTCGACCAACTCGCCCACGAGGTTGCGTACCATGTGGCGAACGAAGGCGTTGGCGACGATCGTCACCTCGAGGCGCTCCCCCTCGCGCGCGACGGCGAAGGACTCGACCAGCCGCACGCTCGTGCGCGGCACGTTGTCCGTGCCCTGGAAGCTCGCGAAGTCGTGCTCGCCGACGGCCGACCCTGCGGCGCGCCCCATCGCCCGCTCGTCGAGCCGTTCGCGCACCTGCCACGACGTCCTCGCCTCGAACGGCGAGCGCACCGGCGAGTTCCAGATCCGGTAGCGGTAGGCCCTTCGCACGGCGTGGCGGCGCGGCGAGAAGTCGGGGTGCGCCACGCGCAAGTCGCGCAGGGCGATGCTCGCGGGGAGGACCGCGTTCGCCGAGCGCAGGAGAGCGTCGATCGGCGACCGGCCCCCCGGGCCCGCCGCCGCGTCCGCGGCGTAGGGCTCGCCGGCGACGTCGAAGGCGATCACCTGTCCGGTCGCGTGGACGCCCGTGTCCGTCCGCCCGGCCGCGTTCACCCGGACCTCCTGTCGCAGCACCGTCGAGAGGGCGCGCTCGATCGCCTCCTGCACCGTCGGCCCGTGGCCGGCCTGGGACTGCCAGCCGAGGAAGTCGGTGCCGTCGTAGGCGATGGTCGCGCGAAGGCGCACGGAGCCCCTCAGGCCTCCGGGTCGACCACCGTCTCGAGGATCGCGACCAGATTGCGCGCGACCCCGCGCCGGACCTCGTCGAAGGCGACCCACATCGCGACCGCGGTGGGCCGCCTCGGATCCACCCGAACCCGCGAGACGTGCACGAAGTCGGAGCCCGCGACCTCGACCGGCCCGGGCGCCGGGTCGGGCGGGGCTTCGCCGGACGTCGCGGCCTCGCCGTCGTCGTCCCCGTCCCCGGACGCGAGGTCGGCGTCGCCGTCGAGGTCGTCCTCGTCGTCGTTCTCCTCGTCCTCGTCCTCGTCCTCGAACTCCTCGTCGAGCTCCCGCTCGTCGTCCTCGTCGTCCTCGTCGTCGCGCAGTTCGTCGTCCTCCGCCTCGAGCTCGAAGTCGACCTCGGAGGGATCCCGCGCCGCGCGCCTCCGCGGGACCTCGTCGCCCGGCTCCGCATCCGCACCCCCGACGATCGCGCGCGCGAGCTCCTCCTCGGGGCTTCCCGACACGAGGAGCCCCGGCCCTGCGCGCAGCGCCGCCACGACCTGCTCGATGCCGACCTCGCCTTCGAGCTCGACGTCGAGCGACATCGCGGTGCCGAAGAACACCGGGACGCGCACGAGCGTGGCCGCGACGACCGCGTCGGGAGCCGACAGCAGGGCCGGCACGACGCTCGCGAGCCCTTCCTCCGCGTCGGCCCACCCGGTCGCGTCCTGCCCGGGCTGGACCCGCAGGTTGAAGGCCAGCTGCTCGGGGAAGCCCGCGCGGTCGAGCGAGCGACCCTGCATCAGCGCGACCGACTGGCGGGAGAGCGCCTCGACGCCGATGGCACCGAGGCGCGAGGCCGGGGCGAGCACCGTCGCGACGACCCGGCGCAGTCCACCCAGGCGCACGAGCGGCGCCAGCACCAGCGCGAGCGCGACCGCGAGCGGGTCCGGGCTCGCGACCACCGCTCCCGGCGCGAGCTCGCCGATCTCCTCGCCGTTCACCTCGGGCACGATCGCGGGCACGGCGGCGAGCCCACGGGTGCAGCCGGTCGCGTCGATCGACAGCGCTCCGCCGTCGCGGGCCTGCGGGATGAGCCGCGCCGCGAGACGCGGATCGCCACAGAAGAGCGCCACGTCCACGTCGGCGAGCGCCTCCCGTGTCGCGGCCCCCACGCGCACGCGCCGGCCGCCGACCTCGACCGTCTCGCCGGCGGTCTCCTCGCCGCCGAGCAGGCGAAGGCGATCGCCGACGACGCCGCGGTCGGCGAGCATCTCGGCGATGTCGCTCGACAGCTCGGTCGAGGCCCCCACGATGGCGACGCGCGGAGTGATCATCGCAGCGCCGCGCGCACCGCCTCCCCCATCTCCTTTGTCGAGACGGCCTTCTCGCCGGGCGCGGCGAGGTCGGCGGTGCGCAGTCCGCGGGCGAGCGCCGCGTCGACCGCGCGCTCGAGGTCGGTCGCGGCCGCCGGCTCGCCGAGCGAGAAGCGCAGCATCATCGCGGCCGACAGGATCGCCGCGAGCGGGTTCGCGATCCCCTTGCCGGCGATGTCCGGCGCGCTGCCGTGGATCGGCTCGTAGAGCCCGAAGACCACCTCGCGCTCGACCCCGTCGGTCGCCTTGCGGCGCGAGCGGCGCGGACCGAGCGAAGCGGAGGGGAGGAGCCCCATCGAGCCCGGCAGCATCGCGGCCTCGTCGGTCAGGATGTCGCCGAAGAGGTTCTCGGTGACGATCACGTCGAAATCCTTCGGGCGGCGGATGAGGTGCATCGCCATCGCGTCGACCAGCAGGTCCTCGTAGGCGACGTCGGGGTTGCGGGCCGCGACCTCGGTCGCGACCTCGCGCCACAACCGCGACGTCGAGAGCACGTTCGCCTTGTCGACCGAGGTGACCTTCCTGCGGCGCAGCCGCGCGAGGTCGAAGGCGACTTCGACGACGCGTCGCACCTCGCTCTCGTCGTAGAGCATCGTGTCGACGGCCTCGCGTCCCTTCGGCCCCTCGCGGCGCTCGCTCGGCTTGCCGAAGTAGATGCCGCCGGTGAGCTCGCGGATGACGAGGATGTCGACGCCGCGCACCACCTCGGGCTTCAGCGTGGAGGCGTCGAGCATGGACTCGACGGTCTTCACCGGGCGCAGGTTCGCGAACAGCTCGAGATGCTTGCGGATGCCGAGCAGCGCCTGCTCGGGCCGCACCGAGGCCTTGGGATCGTCCCACTTCGGCCCGCCGACCGCGCCGAGGAGCGCACCGTCGGCCGTCTCGCCGAGCCGCTTCGCCTGCTCCGGAAGCGCGGTCGCGCCCTTCGTCGCGTCGATCGCGGCGCCGCCGATCGTCGCCTCCTCGAAGGAGAAGCCGATGCGGTGGCGGGCGTCGAGCGCCTCGAGGCAGGCGACCGCCTCCGCGGTCACCTCGGGACCGATGCCGTCTCCGGGATAGAGTGCGATCTTGGCGCTCAACGGACGCTCCTGTCGTGAGAGGGTTCGCAATGGACGGGGCCGGCCCCGGGCCCCGCGGCTCGGACGGCCGGGCCGTCCGACGGGACGGTCAGGGACCGGTCTCCGCCTCGACCGGGCGATGGGCCCGGAGGTACTCGAGCTTGTTCAGCGCCGACAGCCAGGCGAGCGCGCTCGCCATCAGGATGTCGGTGTGGGCGCCCTGCCCGCCGGCCAGCACGTCGCCGTCGCGCAGCAGGCAGGAGACCTCGCCCTGGGCGTCGGTCCCGCCGGTGATCGCCTTCACCGCGTAGCGGTCGAGCTGCGGCACGCGGCCACCGAACCGGCTCACCACCGCGGCGAGCGCGTTGTAGGTCGCGTCGACGATGCCGTCGCCGCCCGCCTCCGCCTCGGCCTCGGTCTCGCCGATCCGGACGCGGACCTTCGCGGTCGGCGGCCGGGTCGACGAAGAGCTCGCCTCGAGCGCGAGCAGCTCGTAGCGGCGCGGGACGCGCGTCGCCTCCTCGGTGACGAGTGCGACCAGGTCCTCGTCGTAGACGTTCTTCTTGCGGTCGGCGAGCGCCTTGAAGGCGGCGAACGCCGCGTTCACGTCGAGTCCCGGGCCGAACAGTCCGAGCGACTTCAGCCGGTCGACGAAGGCCGCCCGTCCCGAGTGCTTGCCGAGCACGAGCGTGTTCGAGGGACGGCCGATCTTCTCGGGCCGCATGATCTCGTAGGTCAGCTTGTACTTGAGGACGCCGTCCTGGTGGATTCCCGCCTCGTGCGCGAAGGCGTTCTCCCCGACGATCGGCTTGTTGATCGGCACCGAGATCCCGGTCACCTGCGTGAGCAGGCGGCTCGCCCGGTAGATCTGCTCGGTCCGGACGTTCGTACGCAGGCCGAAGTAGTCGGGGCGCGTGTCGAGCGCCATCACGACCTCTTCCATCGAGGTATTGCCCGCGCGCTCGCCGATCCCGTTGATCGTGCACTCGACCTGGCGGGCCCCGCCCCGGACCGCCGCGAGCGAGTTCGCGACCGCCATGCCGAGGTCGTTGTGGTTGTGGGTGCTCCACACGACGGAGTCGCCGCCGGCGACGTTGGTCCGCAGCCAGGCGAACAGGGCCTGGAGCTGTTCGGGGATCGCGTAGCCCGTCGTGTCCGGCACGTTGCAGACCGTCGCCCCCGCCCGGATCGCCTCGGCGAACACCTCTGCGAGGTAGTCCCGATCGCTGCGGGACGCGTCCTCGGCGGAGAACTCGACGTGCCCGACGTGCTTGCGCGCGAGGTCGACGGCCCAGCCGGCCGCCTCGATCACCTGCTGGCGGCTCATCATGAGCTTGTGCTGCAGGTGGATGTCGGAGGTCGCGATGAAGACGTGGATGCCCGGGCGGGCGGCCTTCTCGACGGCGCGCGCGGCCCGCAGGATGTCGGCCTCCTTCGTCCGGGCGAGCGAGAGCACGACCGGGCCCGAAACGGCCCCGGCGACGGCCTGGACCGCGGCGAAGTCGCCGTCGCTCGACGCGGCGAACCCCGCCTCGATCACGTCCACGCCGAGTTCCTCGAGCTGCCGGGCGATCGCGAGCTTCTCCTCGACGTTCATCGTCGCGCCGGGGGACTGCTCCCCGTCGCGCAGCGTCGTGTCGAAGATCCTCACCAGGTCGTCCGGCGCGGCTCCCATGACGCAGTCTTAGCCGTCGGACCGGGGCCTCTCCACCGACGAGCCGGCCCGCCCCGCCGCCCCGAGACGATCGCCCCGTCGAGGTGCAGGCGGGCTCGCCTTGCCGCTCCGGGAGGGCGCTGATAGCGTCGGAGACGTCCGAGCGCGACCGCCCGTGGAGCGGTCGCGGGTCGAGACGACGCGACGGGCGATCAGCCCGGCTCATGCGCTGCCTGAGAAGGATTGCATCTGGAGCGCTCCCCGACGGAGCGCTACAAACGTGGAGACCGGGCGGTCTGTCCCCGTCCCGGAACGGAGGAGACGAAATGAAGATGGAAGGGAAAGTCGCGCGGCACCTCGCACTCGGGGCTGCCATCCTGCTCTCGACCGGGCTCGCCGCCCCCACGGTTCGCGCCGACGACGGCGGCAAGATCGCCGGCAAGGCCACCTTCGAGGGCACGCCGCCGGCCCCGACCAAGATCAAGATGGACGCCGACCCGGTCTGCGCCGGCAAGAACCCGGACGCCGTCTCCGACGACGTCAAGGTGAGCAAGGACGGCGGCCTCGAGAGCGTCTTCGTCCGCGTGACCGGCGGACTGCCGGCGGGCAAGACCTACACCGCCCCGACCGAGCCGGTGACGATCGACCAGAACGGCTGCCACTACGTCCCGCACGTGGTCGGCGTCATGGTCGGCCAGCCGCTCAAGATCCTCAACAACGACGGCACCCTGCACAACGTCCACGGCATGCCGAAGACGAACGACCAGTTCAATTTCGCGATGCCGAAGTTCGTGAAGCAGAAGGAGACGAAGTTCGGGAAGCCCGAGGTCATGGTCGCGATGAAGTGCGACGTGCACCCCTGGATGAGCGGCTACATCGGCGTGGTCGACAACCCGTACTTCGCGGTGACCGGCGCCGACGGCACGTTCACGATCAAGGACCTGCCCCCCGGCGAGTACACGGTCGAGGCGTGGCACGAGAAGTACGGCACCCAGACCGGCAAGGCCAAGGTGGACGGCACCGGCACGGCGACCGCCGACTTCAAGTTCAAGGCGTCCTGAGGCCGAACGCCGTCTTCGACGGCACGAGGGGCGCGGCGCGGCGGCGACCGGAGACGGTC
>JAGWVP010000106.1 GCA_018970825.1 bacterium
TCGAGGCCCCCGTCGCTGCGATCGGGTCCTCTCCTTCCCCGGCCCCCTCGCCCGGGCGGACGGCCGCGCCGTGACGGGTCGCCTCGCCATCGTCGTCGAGTCCGCCGACCGCCTCGAGCCCGCGGATGCACTCCGCCTGATGGACACCTCGCCCTGGCGGGAACTCGAGTACGGACCGGCCGAGATCGAGGCCGTCGCCGCGAGTTCGGCTTCCGCCAACGTGCTGGTCGCGCGCGCCGCGGGTCGGGTCGTCGGGTTCACGATCTCGGCGCCCGGGTTCCTCCTCGGCGAATACCTTCGCGTGATCGCGGTCGACGCCGACCACCGGCGTTCGGGCGTGGGGCGGCTCCTGCTCGCCGAGTTCGAGCGCCGCGCCTTCGAGCGGGTGCCGAACGTCTACCTCTGCGTGTCGGACTTCAACGTGCAGGCCCGCGCCTTCTACGCGGCAGCCGGGTACGAGGAGGTCGGACTGCTGCGCGAACTCCTGCTGCCCGACAAGGGCGAGGTGCTCATGCGCAAGTCGATCGCCGCGTGGCGGCGGTTCGTCCGCCCGGCCGACTGAGACGACCGCGACGCGGGCCTGGTCGCCGGATCAGCGCCCGCGACGGGTCGCGGGGGCGACCTTGCGCCTGCCCTGCCCGAGCGGCGACTTCACGACCACCTTCGACGCCGCGGGGCCGGCGAAGCCGACGAGCGAGCGAAGGAAGACGTCGAGAAGCCGGCGCCGGTCGGTCGGCTTCTCGTCGAGGTCCGCGATCACGAGCCCGATCGACATCGCCTGGACCAGGATCGCGAAGGCGCGGACGTCCACCGCCGGGTCCACCATCCCCCGGTCGCGCGAGGCCGCGACGATCTCCGCGAGACGATCCGTCTGGGCGGAGATCGCACGCCCGAGACTCGCGGTGAACGCCGGCCGCCCCTTGCTCGCACCGAGGATCGCGACGCGATCGAGCCGCTGGGCGGCCCGGTCGGCCGAGATCGCGGTGCACAGAATGCGCGCGATCATGGAGGCGAACTGCCCGGGATCGTCGGTCAGGCGCACCGTCGCGTCGAGCAGGTTCACGTCGTCGACCGGCGTGCGCAGCATGCGCTCGATCTGCGCCGCGGAGACGAGCCCTTCGCGGTCGGTGAAATGGTAGTAGATCAGGCCGACGGCGACGCCCGCCTTTCGCGCGATCTCGGAGATGCGGATCGTCGACTCGCCCTTGTGCTCGAGGGCCTCGACGGTCGCGTCGAGAATCGCCTTGCGCGCGGAGGATGCGTCGCGCTCTTCCGACGCTGCAAGAGCGTTGCCGGATCGACCGCGACGAGTCGGTCCGGGCGGCCGGGCAACGGCCCGGGGCCGCGCGCGTCGAGGCGACTCGGATCGCGCTGTCTTCGCGGCAGCGGTGGCATTCGTCCGGCGCATGACGCTCATGGTGGGTCGGTACCAGATCCGCTCATGCGCGAAAACCGAATCCCCCTCGCCGGTCGCGAGGACTCTTCACCTGCGTCGAAATGCCGCGGGGACCGACGAGAGCGCCGGCGCCACGGACTCGACGCGACCGGTTCCTTGATCGCCGGGTCAGCCGCCCGCGGCATCGGCCACTGCCCGGGAATCGGGCAGCGGGTCGGGATCGTCGCCACGGAGATCCCGGAAGAACGAGCTCGTCGGAGAGCCCGACCCGAGGGCATCGGCCGCGAGAAGCACCGTTGCAGCGGTCCACGCCGTCTGCTCGCCGTCGGGATAGATCTCGCGCTCCGGGTGGGTCGTGCCCGTCCAGTAGGCACCGTCGGGGTGACGCATCGGCGACATCCAGGAGAACACCTCCCGCGCCCGCGGCCGCAGCCCGGCCGCGTCGAGCGCGAGTGCCAGCTCGCAGGTCTCCGCCACCGTGTACCAGGGGTGGTCCTTCACGCAGCGGCAGCCGACCCCCTCCTCGATGAAGGTCTCCGTGTGCGCCGGGTCGAGCAGGTGCTCGCGGGCCGGCTCGCCCCGGAGCGCGCCGCCGAGCACCGGGTAGTACCAGTCCATCGAGTGCCGGCCGGGCGGCTCGGGCAGGTCCGTGCCGTGGAAGACGGAGCGCTCGTGACGCAGGACCAGCGCGAGCCTCCGTCGGGCCGCCCGCCACGACGGACGATCGTGATCGAGCCGCTCCGCGATGCGGTTCGCGCACACGAGGCTGCCGTGGATCGACGACGAGCCGGTCACGAGCGGCGCACGCCAGACCCGGCCTTCCGGGTCGACTGCCCAGGAGATCGCTCCCGAGGGCTCCTGCAGCCGCAGCACGAACTCGACCGCCCGCTCCAGGACGGGCCAGGTCTCGGCGAGGAAATCCGGGTCGGGACTCGCCGCGTGGAGGTGCCAGAGCCCGGTCGCGAGGTAGGCCGCGTGGTTCGACTCGCGGCTCGAGTTGACGACGCGCCCTTCGCGACGCTCGCAGGCGAAGCCGCCGTCCGGGTACTGGTGGGCCGCGAGAAAGCGGAAGGCCGCCCTCGCCTCCTCGAAGCGGCCCGCGACCGCGAGCCCCATCGCCGCGTGGACGTGATCCCACGGGTCCATCTTGCCGCCGGGGCTCCACGGGATCTCGCCGTCGGCGCGCTGGACCGACGCGATCCAGGCCGCGGTCTCCTCGACGTGGCCCGCCGGAAGGCGGAAGCGCTCGGCACGGCGGGGCCCTCGCGCGTTCCCGATGCGGTCGCGGTGCGGGTGGCGCGACGCCGCCTCGGCCGACGCGAGGGCGCGACGGCGGCGGGCGGAGACTCCCTCGAAAGCCATCCTCGCTCACTCCTTGACGGCATAGAGCACGAGGCTCTTGCCGATGAACGGGTTGAGCGCGGCCTCGAGCCGGCGCGTGATCCGCGGGTTCTCCATCAGGTCCCAGACGAGGAAGCGATGGTAGAGCCGGACGAGAGGCGAATTCTCGTCGTCGACGCCCACCGCGCACTTGAGCCACCAGAACGGCGCGTGCAGGGCGTGGGCGAAGTGGCTGCCGGTGATCCGGTACCCGGCGCGGCGCACGAGTTCCGCGACCTCCGAACGCCGGTAGATGCGCAGGTGCCCGCCGGGGGTGTTGCGATAGCGCTTCGAGAGCGCCCAGCACACGGCCTCGGGCCAGGTGCGCGGCACCGACACCGCGAGGACCCCGCCCGGGCGCAGGACCCGGGAGACCTCGCGGAGAGCCCGCGCGTCGTCGTGGAGGTGTTCCAGCACCTCGGAGACGATCACGCAGTCGAAGGACTCCGAGGCGAACGGCAGCGCGTAGCCGCTCGCCCGGGCGACGAGCCACGGCGCCGCCCCGTCGACCGTTCCCCCGACCTCCTCGGGCAGGGCGTCGAGCTCCCGCAGCGAACCCGCGGTGGCCACGACCTCCTCGCGGCCCAGGTCGACGCCCACGCCGACCACGCCGCGCATGCGGCGCGTCGCGCGCACGTGACGTCCGGCGCCGCAGCCCACGTCGAGCAGGCGGCTGCCGGGCCGCAGGCCGAGCCGGTCGACGTCGACCGTCAGCATGCGGCCGCCCTCGGCTCGGCCTCGAGGGCCGCGGGACGCCGGTCGGTCCGCGCGCCGTCGCGAAGGGCGCGGTCGCGCTCGGCGATCGCCTCGCGATAGGCGTCCACCGTCCGCTCGGCCGCACGGCGCCAGGTGAAGCGCGAGGCGACCCGCAGCCGTCCGGCCGCGCCCATCGCGACCCGCGCGGACCGGTCGTCGAGCAGCGCTCCGATCGAGCGCGCGAGCGCCACCGGGTCGCCCGGCTCGACCAGCGCGCCGGCCTCCCCGTCTGGGCCGACGACCTCGGGCAGGGCGCCCGCCCGGGTCGAGACCACCGGCACGCCGCAGGCCATCGCCTCGCCGGCCGGGTAGCCGAAGCCCTCGTAGAGAGAGGGGACGACGGCGACCGTCGCTTCCGCGTAGATCCGCGGGATTTCCTCGGCGGGTACGCGCCCGGTGAAGCGGATCGCGTCGCGCAGCCCCAGCCGGTCGACCGCGCGCCCGGACGGCGAGTCGTCGGCCACCTGCCCCACGACCGTCATCCGCAGCGAGGGCCGCTTCGCGCGCAGCGCGGCGAACGCGTCGAGCAGGTGGACGAATCCCTTCAGCGGCGAGTCCGCCGAGAGGGTCGTGACGACGAGGTCGTCGCGACGCGCGATCGCGGGGATCGGCTGGAAGAGGTCGATGTCGATGCCGTTGCCGACCACGCGCATCTTCGAGGCCGGGATCGAGTACTCGCTCTCGAGGTCGCGCGCCGAGGCCTCGGAAACGGTGAGGATGCGGTCGAGGCGGGGAGCCACGCGAAGCTGATCGCGCAGGAATCCGTACCAGCGACGCAGGCTCCAGCGCTTCACGACGCCGCGAGCCGCGGCGAGCGCGATCCGGAAGTCGACGGTCACCGGGTGATGGATGGTCGCGACGACCGGCGTCTCGCGGAGGATCTCGAGCAGCCCCGCGCCGAGCGACTGGTTGTCGTGCACGACGTCGTAGTGCGGGGCCCGGCCGCGGGCGAAGTCGCGCGCGACCCGGCGCGTGAAGGTGGTCGGTTCCGGAAACTCGCCGAGCAGCGTGCGCACCCACTCCGCGCGGTGGATCGGGTCGCGCAGCTCGCGCGAGGAGGGTCGGCGGAAGAGCGCGGCCTCGTTCCAGAGGTCGAGGCTCGGCACCTCGACGAGCCGGGTGCCCGGCAGCAGTTCCGGGTACGGCGGCCCGCTCCAGACGTCGACCTTGTGACCGAGCTCGACCAGCGCCCTCCCGAGCAGGCGGACGTAGATGCCCTGGCCTCCCGAGCGTGGATTGCCCCGGTAGGTGAGCAGGGCGATGCGCAGGGGTTCGGCGGTCACGACTCGGTTTCCCGTCGGCGGACGACCGGGCTCAGGCCTGGGCCGTCTCGGAGGCCACGCCGGTCGCGGCCGTCGCACCCTGCGGCGCGACGATGCGGCCCCGCATCCAGGAGCCGCCGTCGGGATCGCGCAGGACCTCGCCGACGAGACCGGGGTGATCGACGTCGAACGCGCACGCGGTGCCGCCGGTCGTCCGCAGGTCGTCCGCCCCGGGGGCGTGAAGGTGCGCGAGGCTGTCGGCCACGCGCTCGGCCGCGAACCCGAAGCGGTGGCTCTCGACGGTGCGCGGGCCCGTCCGCGGACAGAAGGCACGGTCGAGCTCGAGGACGTTCATCGTCCCCGCGACCAGGTCCTCGCGGCCGTGCTCCGCGAGGAAGCGCGGCACGACGCGCCGGATCACGGCGAAGGTGCGGTCGAGATCCGCGAGGCAGCGCAGGTAGAGGTCCGCGCGCGACTCGTAGACGGCCATGCGGTCGAGGCGCAGGTCGACGCCGATCTCGCGCTCGAGCTCGGCGCCGAATTCGCCCACGATCTCGTGCATGATCGCGCGCAGCAGCGCGGAGACCGGGACTCCGCCCGCGAGCGCCAGGTGGCGAACGGAGAGCGGCATGACGTGGCCGCGGGCGAGCATCACGTAGGAGGTGATGAGAAAATAGCCCTCCTCGCCCTCGTCGCGCGAGAAGGTGTGGCAGCCGACGACGTACTCGCCCTTCGCCTTGCCGTAGCCGGCGACGGGCAGCGTCACGAGGCGGTACTCGTCGCGCCTCTCGAAGAACTCGGTGCCGGGCAGCAGCGTGTACCCGAAGATGTTGATGTTCGGGAAGACCGTCATCAGGTGGTCGAGGTTGCGCTCGAACTCCGGCAGGTTGTCCCCGGGGAGCCCCCAGATGAGTTCGGCCGCGATGGGCACGCCTTCCGAGGCGAGCGCCCGCACCACCGGCTCGTACTCGTTCGAGCGCATGTTCGTGCGGTGGGAGAGCTCGAGCGCATGGGGCGTCAGCGTCTGCAGCGCCAGGTGGTAGTGCCACAGCAGCCCCTCGCGGTGCAGCGTGCGGACGATCTCCTGGACGCGCTTGTTGTGGTTCTTCGACCAGGAGCTCGCGAAGGTCTGCGGGAGCCCGGTGCGGCGCTTGAGATCGATGACGATCGCCGCCTTGTCGACGTCCTCGCGCAGCGCGCCGAAGTTCGAGTCGCAGAACCAGATGTCCTGGATGCCGCCGGCGACCAGCTTCTCGAGGTCGTTGCGGATGCGGTCGACCGAGAACTGGAAGATCTTCGTGCCGATCGCCCCGGTGCCCCACTCGCAGAACGAGCACTTGTAGGGACAGCCGCGCGACGTCTCGTAGGCGACGTTGCGGTAGAGCGGGCGGCCGTCCTCGCCGCGCAGCGGGACCACGTCGAGCGCCGAGGGAAAGACGTCGAGCTCGGTCGCGCGCGCGCGCGGCGGCGTCCGGACGATCGCCCCGTCGTCGCCGAGGAAGGCGAGGCCCGCGACCGAGGCCCAGGCGTCGCGGTCGGGGGCGTCGAGGAACTCGGTGAAGGTCGCCTCGCCCTCGCCCAGCACGACGACGTCGATCGCCTCGTCGAACAGGAAGTCCTCGGCCCGCTGGACGTGGGGGCCGCCGACCACGACGAGCACGCCGGGGGCGTCGGCCTTCACCGCGCGGGCGATCTCGAGCATCTCGGCGACGTTCCAGGTGTAGCAGCTCAGGCCCAGCACCGGACGCAGCCCTTCGCGCAGCGCGGCGCGCGCCCGGTCGACCAGCTCCCGGCGGGCCTCCGAGCCGAGCCAATCGACCGCGGCCCCGTCGCCCAGGAAGTGCACGAGCTCGACCTCGCTCGACGACGCCGTCCGGCCGCGGGCGAGGAAATGGGACTTGAGCGCCCCGGTCGTGAGCGGCGGCGCACAGAACTGGGAGGTGTCCTGACTGAACAGCCAGATGGGACGCGACATGGCGATTTCGTTGAGTGCCAGACGCGCGCGAAGCCCGCAACGAGGCATCTGCGCCAGCATCCCGCCGGGCGGCCGCCCCGGGCGCGAGGCCGAACGGGGGCGGATGCGCGGGGCGGCACCCGCGCGGCACCACGCCCGGCGCGCCCCGGGGCCGCGACGTCGCTCGCGGCCGGGCGGCGCGGACGGCTAGTCGAGGCCGTCGCCGCCCGGTGCCGGGTGCGGCGGCCGCACGGCGCAGATCCGCTGGACCATCGCGCGACGCGGCGACTCGACTTCGACGTCCTCGAAGGCGATCACGCGCAGGGTCGGGCGGGCGGCGTCGAGCAGTTCGCCCGGGCGCAGCAGGAAGTCGGGGTTGGCGGGCTTGCCGAAGCGCTCGTTTCCGACCGCGAAGGTTTCGTAGAGGAAAGCCCCGCCCGGCGCGACCGCCGCGACGAGGCGGGCGAGAAGCGGGCGGTGCAGGTAGTTCGCGACGACGACGCCTCCGAAGCGGCGCTCGCCGAGCGGCCACGGACCGCCCTCCAGGTCGGCTTCGACGACTTCGAGGGCGGGCGCCGCGGGCGCGCGCGCAGTCGCGAGGCGCACGAGGGCCGAGCCGTCGCGATCCACCGCGACGACCGGGTGGCCGCGATCGAGGAAGAAGCGTGCATGGCGCCCTCCGCCGGCGGCCAGGTCCAGGACCGGACCGCCCGCCGGCACGAGGGCCGCGAAGCGCTCGATCCAGTTCGAAGCACGGTCGGGTCCGTGCGGGGTTCGCGGATCGTCCATCGCGTCTTCTTCCAGCCCCTCGCCCTAGCAGGCCTCCGCCACCACCGGCAGCACCGGCGGCGCCGCGGGCGGGGGTCGAAAGGGCGAGTCGTGGCCGGCCGCCGGCCGACTGCGCGCCCCCCGCTCTTGCGGGGGCCCATGATCGGTGCACCTTCTAGGGCCCGGGAGGTCCGCGACATGGCGACGAAGATCTACGGCAACGTCCGTCCCGAGGACGACCATACCCACCCGCTCGGCCCGGAGGAGAACTTCAACGAGTCGGTCTACTTCAACTTCTTCGACCGCGCGCAGCAGCGCGGCGGCTTCCTTCGCATCGGCAACCGGGCCAACGAGGGCTACGCCGAGATGACCGTGATCGTCTACCAGCCCGACGGCTCGGCGCTGTTCAACTACAAGCGGCCCGCGATCACGACGAACGACGGCTGGAACGCCGGCGGAGCCGCGGTCGAGGTGCTGGTCCCCGGGGAGAAGCTCCGCACGACCTACCAGGGCTCGGTCGTCGCACTCGCCGACCCGCGGGCGATGCAGGACCCGGGGCGCGCCTTCAAGGAGAACCCGCACCGCAAGCTCGAGATCGACCTCGTGCACCGCGGCGTCGGCCCGATCTACGGGCACGTCGGCAAGCCGGGCGACGGCAACGAGTTCGCGCGCGCCCACTACGAGCAGCACATGGCCGTCTCGGGCACGATCCGCGTCGATGGCGGCGAGGCGATCGCGATCGACGGGCACGGCCTGCGCGACCACTCCTGGGGGCCGCGCTACTGGCAGTCGACGCCGTCGTACCGCTGGATCACCGGCAACTACGGCGACGACCTGGGGATGCTCCTGTCGATCATCGGCGACCGCAAGGGCGGCGTCTTCCACAAGGGCGACCAGCTCCTCGTCGTGAAGGACATCGAGCTCGAGACCGAGTACGAGCCCGGGACGAAGTTCCACCGCGCGCTGCGGGCGCGGGTGACGCTCGAGAACGGCGACGAGCACGTCGTCGAGGGCCGCGTGAAGGGCTTCATCCCGCTACGGAATCGCCGCGCCGGCACGCAGACGCACATCGGCGAGGGCATGACCGAGTACCTGCTCGACGGGAAGCGCGTCGGCTACGGACT
>JAGWVP010000107.1 GCA_018970825.1 bacterium
GTAGGCGTGCAGCGAGAGGCGCTCGGCGAGCGAGCCCCAGCGCTCGGCGAGCGCCGCTTCGTCGAGACCGTAGAGCCCCGCGTAGAACTCGACGTTCTCGCGCAGCGAGAGTCCCTGGTAGAGGCTCACCTTCTGGCCCATGTAGCCGATGCGCTCGCGCACGAGCCGCGGATCGCGGATGACGTCGACGCCGTCGACTTCGACCTCCCCGGACGTGGGCGCGAGGAGCCCGATGAGCATGCGGATCGTCGTGCTCTTGCCGGAGCCGTTCGCGCCGAGGAAGGCGAAGATCGTGCCCGGCTCGACGCGGATCGTGAGGTCGTCGACCGCGGTGAAGTCGCCGAAGCGCCGCGTGAGCCGCTCCGCGCGGATGATCGCGTCGGCGGCGCTCACCCCGGCCTCCCGGCGGACCGCGCGTCGCGGTGCTCGCCCCGGACGTCGCCGCGGGCGAGCGAGAGGAGCATCGACTCGGTGTCGACCGGCATGCGTTCGGCGATCGCCGCGGGGCGACCCGGGAGGGCGAGGAGGTCCGCGAGCACCCGCGACTCCCCCGGCGTCCGGTCGAGGGGCACCTCGATGCGCGCGTGGCTGCCGGTCGTCCGGGCGGCCCCGACGTAGGCGAGCGACCGGGCCGCATCGGCGATCGCGCGCGGGCTCTCGCCCCACGCGCGGTAGAGTTCGAGCGGAACACGCGCGCGGAGCTCGGCGGGCGTACCGGTCGCGACGGCGCGCCCGTCGTCGAGGTAGACCAGCCGGTCGCAGTCCTCGACCTCCTCGAGGTAGCTCGTGCTCACGACCACGAGGACCTCGTGCTTGCGCTCGAGCAGGATCGCCCGGATCTCGTCGCGCGCCACGACGTCGACGCCCGCCGTCGGCTCGTCGAGCAGGACGAGTCGCGGCCGGGGGAGCAGGGCACTCACGATCGCGAGCTTCTGCTTCATGCCTCCCGAGAGCGCGCCCGCCTGCCGGTCGACGAAGGGGGCGAGACCGGTGCGCTCGAGCAGCGGGTCGACGCGGGCGTGGAACTCCTCCCGGCCGATCGCGTTCAGACGCGCGGTCACCTGGAGGTTCTCGTGCACCGAGAGCTCGCGGTAGAGGCTGAAGGCCTGCGGGACGTAGCCGAGCCCGGCCTTGAGCGACGTGACGTCGCCGCGCAGGTCGTGACCCAGCACGAGCGCCTCCT
Source organism: bacterium (assembly GCA_018970825.1). Lineage (GTDB taxonomy): Bacteria > Desulfobacterota > Binatia > UBA12015 > UBA12015 > REEB422. The sequence goes on from JAGWVP010000107.1 coordinate 1,184, forward strand.
CGGCCTCGACCTCGAGGAGCCCCGCGAGGCAGCGCAGCAACGTGGTCTTCCCCGCCCCGTCGGGGCCCACCACGCCCACGATCTGCGCGCCGTCGACGGCGAGGTCGATCCCCCGCAGCGCCTGCTTCTCGCCGAAGCGCTTGACGAGCCCGCGCAGCCGGATCGAGGGGGCGGGTTCGGCGCTCGCGCCGGCGTTCACGACGACGGGCTCTCCTCGGCGAGCGTCACGTCGCCCTCGGCCCCGGGCTGCATGCGCTCGGCGCCCTCGAGGATGCGGACCTTGGCACGGTAGACCTGCCCGAGGCGGTCCCCGCGGGTCTCGATCTTCTCCGGCGTGAAGTTCGCCTGGTCGGCGACGAAGGAGACCTCGCCCGGCAGGAAGACGCCGGGTGCGCTGTCGAGCTCGATCTTCACGCGGCGCCCGATCCGCATGAGCTGGAGGTCTTCGACCGGGACGTACACCTGCACGTACTTGTCCTGCGGATCGAGCACGGAGAGGATCGGGGTGCCCGGCTGCACGAGCTCGCCCGGCCACACGAAGCGCGTCTGGACGACGGTCTCGACGTCCGGCGCCCGGACTTCGTGCTTCGCGCGCTGCACGAGGAGCTCGTCGACCTGCGACTGCGCGAGCTCCCTCCGACGCTCGAGGGTCTCGACCTGGCGTCGCGCGAGGTCGACGTTGCCGCCCTCGGCCTGGCTGCGGGCGAGCAGGTCGCGGGAGCGCGCCAGCGCCGCGTTCGCCTGGTCGCGCCGGGAGCGCGCGTCGTCGAGCTGCTGGGCGGTGCTGGCGCCGGTGCGCGCGAGCTCGCCCTCGCGCACGAGCGACTGCTCGGCGTTGCGCGCCGCCGCGAGTGCCTGGTCGACGTCGGCCTGCCGGGCGCGCACGTCGCGCGGCCAGGTCGACTCCGCCACCCGGACGCGCTCCTTCTGTGCGGTGATGTCGGCGTCGATCACACCGAGCTCGCGCCGCCGCGAGGCGACCTGGGCGTCGATCCCGGTCGTGTCGAGCTTCGCCACGACCGCGCCCGCGGGAACGCGGTCGCCCTCCGCGAACGGGATCTCGACGGCGCGGGCCGCCACCTCGCCGCGCAGCATGCGCTCCTCGCCCTCGACGAAGCCCGTGTAGACGTGGCGCCGCGCCTCCTCCCGGGAGCGCCACCAGGCGGCACCCGAGGCGGCGAGGAGCAGGAGCAGGACGGGGAGGATCTTGCGGGCCATGGGCTACTCCGATGCGATCGGGAGACCGATCAGGCGCTGCAGCTCGGCCCGGCGGACGTGGGCCTGGTAGAGCGCGGTCGCGAGCGTCGCCCGCTGCTGGGAGAGGAGGTTCTCGGCGATCAGCACGTCGTCGCTCTGGGCGCGACCGGCGTCGAACTGCTGGCGGCGGATGCGGAGGTTCTCCTCGGCCTGCTCCACGGCGGAGCGGGCGGTGCGATACGCTTCGAGCCGCTCGATCGCCGCGAGGTGGGCGGTACGGACGGCGGACTCGAGTTCGCGCATCTGGCGCTCGAGCGCGATCCGGTTGCGGTCGGCCTCGATGCGAGCCGCCGAGATCTGCGACTCGCGTCGCAGGTCCGTGCCGACGTCCCAGCTGAACCCGACGAAGCCGGAGCCGATCGCCTGCGGGATCAGGATCTGCTGGCTCTGCCAGTCGATCGCACCGCCCGCGTTCAGCCTCGGCAGCCGGCTCCGCTCGAGCGAGGTGACGGTCTCCTGCAGCCGCTGCTGCTCCTCGACGAGCGAGACGAGTACCGGGTTGTGGAGCCAGGCGAGGTGCAGGCTCTCGTCGACCGCGGGGAGGCGCGGCTCGCCGCGCTCGTCGACCGGGTCGACCGCGCGATCCACGTCGGCCCCGATCGCCTCGTTCAGGTCCCAGCGGGCGCGCTCGATCAGGAGGTCGCGGCGGAGCACCTCCTGTTCCGCGTTCTTGCGCGCGACGTCGAAGGTGAGGAGGTCGTTCTTGGTCAGCCGACCGTTGCGGTAGCGATCGTCGGCGATCGCGAACTGGGTGCCGTAGACCTCGACGGTCTGCTCGGCGACCTGCTTGAGGCGGATCGCCTCCAGCAGCTGGTAGTAGGCGCGCACGACGGCGAGCTGCTGCTCGAGCGTCGTCGCCCACGCGCGTGCCTGCTCGCCGCGGTAGCCGGCCTGCGCGGCGCGCAGTGCGTGCCAGAACTCGCCGCTCAGGTCGAGCGGAGCGAGGACGGTGCCGTTGACGACGGTGTTCTGTGCGGCCCGCACCGTGACGACGGGGATCGCCGTTCCCGGCGGCAGGAGCCCCGACGGCAGGTCGACGTCGGTCCTCTGCGGGTCGGTGTACCAGCTGGCCCGGGTCGCGGCGGCGGTGCCCGGGAGGAGACGCCCGCGCACGTCCATGACGCGCGCGGCGGCCGCCTCGACCTGCTTGTCGGCCTCGGCGATCCGGCGGTTGCCGCGCGCGGCCATCCCGAGCGCGGTCGGCAGGTCGAGCGCGGCCGGGGAGCGGTCGTGCGCGTCGGCCGGGATCGCTCGGCTCTCGGGGGGCTCGGCGCCGAGGGGCCGGTCCCCGGGGCCTCGCTCCCGCGCAGCCGGGGAGCGACCGTCGATCGCGACGCCGGCCGAGCGGCCCACGTTCTCGATCGTCTCCGCGCGGCGCTGCGGATCCCAGCCGCCGTCGCCCTCGGGTCGCGAGAGCGTCCGCCATGCCGACGAGCAGCCCGCGCAGGCGAGCAGAACCAGCGCGAGCGCGCACGCCCCGGGCGTCCCCGAACCCGCGCGGGGGACCCACGGTCGCCGTGCCCGGTTCACGCGTCCTCTCCGCGCGCGATCCGCGCGATCCGCGCGAGTCCGCCGAGCGAGAACTCGGTCATCCGGCGGCCGACCTGCTCGGCGAAGTCCGCCGGGTACTCCTCGCGTCCCGACATCAGCAGCAGCGCGGGGCGTGCCAGCGTGACGTAGATCACGGGCCCCATCATCGAGAACAGGCACTGCTCGAGAGTCTCGTCGTCGATGTCGGGCTCGAGTCGCGAGAGGATCGCCTTCGACTGCTCGATCTCCGGCCGCATGAACTCGTCGACCGCGACCGGGAGCGCGGCGCTCGGGTCGAGCATTTCCCGCAGCATGAGGCGCGCGTGTCGCGACGGCGGATGGCCGACGAAGAGTTCGAGCATCGCCGTGATCCGGGACCGCAGCAGGGCGACCAGTTCGTCGCGATCGAGGCCCGCGATCTCCTCGACCGGGACCTTCGCCCTCCGCTCCGAGAGGCGCGCCCGGATCGCCGCGAACTGGCTTCGCAGCACTTCGAGATAGAGGTCCTCCTTCGAGCCGAAGTGGTAGTTGGCGGAGGCCACGTTCACGTCGGCCCGCAGCGCGATGTCCCGGACGCTCGTTCCGTGGAAGCCCTGTTCCGCGAAGAGCTCGACCGCGGCATCGAGGAGGCGGGCGCGTGTCTCCTGTGGGACCCGGGACATGAACGATCGTTTAAAACGATCGATCACGGAAGGCAAGGGGGCCCGGACGGGCGGCGCGAGCGCGGAGATGGCTCGGCCGGAGACCGACGACCGTGGCCGGCACCCCCCGAGGATCCGCGGGCCGCCCGCGGCGGGATCCGCATCCCGCGCGCGGAGGTGAACCGTCCGGACCCGGACGGCGCCCCGTCAGCTCCGGACGTCCTGCGTCTCGGCCGTCTCGAGGCCGCGCGCGTGCCGGAATCGGTGCCGCGTCCAGCCGATCGCGTACGCCACGCCGCAGTAGAAGAAGTAGAGGAGATGGAACGGGATCGCGGCGATCGCGAAGGCCCGGCCGCGGCGCGCCGCGAGGAACAGGAAGAACTGGTTGTTCAGCGCGATGACGACGAGGAGCAGGAGCGACAGGAAGAGTACGAAGCGGTGGTAGGGGAAATAGGACAGGCAGAGCCCGACCGCCGAGAGAAGGTAGAGACCGAGGATCAGCGTCTCGGGGAGGGGCCGCTTCGCGCGCGGATAGGTGTACCGGTGCCGCAGCCCCAGCACGAGGACGCTCATCAGCATGAGCGGGATGAGCATCCTCATCTTGTAGATCCACGCGAGGGCCGAGATGCCGAGCACCGCGCCGCCGAACCACAGCATGCGCGAAGGCGGAGGGTCGACGTCGGCTTCGTCGGCCCAGTAGCGGCTCAGCAGGAAGAAGAGCAGTGCGAGAAGCGGCGTGAGGAAGGCGCCGCCGTAGTAGATCGCGCCGGCCGCGGCCATCGCGACCAGCAGCAGCGCGAGCGCCACGCTCACGCGCTGGCTCAGCTGGACGTTGAGATCGTTCGGCATGTTGCCGTCGCGGAGGATCAACTCCGTCCAGGGCACGCCCCGGTCCATCACGTCGGTCTTGACGAGGTTCCAGAACGTCCAGCGCTTGAGGTGCTTCACGAGCAGGTCGCGGTCGAGCACGATCTTTCGGCCCTCGCGGCGCATGCGGTAGCCGAGCTCGATGTCCTCGATCGCGGGTCGCCCGTAGGCGGTCGCGAAACCGCTGTGCTCGAGGAAGACCGCGCGCTTCACGGCGCCGCAGCCGCTCCAGAAGGTCGACGCCTGCCGCTTGCCGACCTGGTGCGTGTAGCAGTGCATCAGGTTCTTGTACTGCGACAGGAAGTCGGGCGAGCCCGGCGCGTCGTCGTAGGACCCGATGAGCGCGTCGAGCCCGGGATCGGACGCGAACGACTCGGCGACGCGACGAATCGTGCCCGGATGCACGCAGACGTCGGCGTCGATGAAGAAGAGGATCTCGCCCCGGGCTTCCCGGGCCCCCATGTTGCGGGCGGCGGCCGGCCCGAGTGGCCCGCCGGTCGACAGCACCTTCGCGCCGTGGGCGCGCGCGATCTCCGCCGTCCGATCGGTCGAGCCGTCGTCGACGACGATGACCTCGAGCGGCCGCACGAGCGAGCGTTCGAGGTCGGAGAGGCAGGCCTCGAGGTAGCGCTCCGCGTCGAGGGCGGGTATGACGACGGAAATCGGGGCCTGTTCGGGGATCTGTCGGTGGGGAGACAAGGTCGCCGGATTAGACTGCGCCGATGCCGTACAAGCAAGCAGGAAAAACCTTCGCTGGAGGCCTCGACCGGGGCACCCTGGCCCTGCTCGCGGTGGCCGGTGCGGTGGTCACCTGGGGCTGGAGCAACGTCGCCATCAAGGCCGTCTCGGTCACCGGTCTGGTCGCCTCGTTCTGGCGTCTCTGGCTCGCGATTCCCGTCCTCTGGCTCATGGCGCTGCTCACGCCCGGGGTGCGCGCCGGTCTGGGCCGGAAATGGATGGTCGGCTCGTTGGTCGGCGGTCTCCTGTTCGGCTTCCACCAGTGGCTCTTCTTCAGCAGCCTGAAGGCGACGAGCGTCTCCGACGTCTCGATCATCGGCTCCCTGCAGCCCGCCCTCGTGCTCCTGGTCGCCGGGCCGATGTTCGGCGAGCGAGTGGGCCCGATGGCACTTGCGTGGTCCGTGGTCGCGCTCTTCGGCACCGCGCTCGTGGTCATCGGCGGCCACGGGGTCCCGGGCTGGAGCGCCCACGGCGACCTGCTCGCGGCGGGGAACCTCTTCGTCTTCACCGCCTACTTCCTCGCCTCGAAGCGGATTCGCGAGGACGTCGGTGCGACCGCCTACGTCGTCGGCATGACGACCGTGTCGGGCTTCGTGATCGCCGCGGTCTGCTTCGCGACGGGCCAGGACGTCGCCTCTCCGCGACCCTCGGACTGGCCCTCGCTGGTCGGACTGGCCCTGCTCTCGGGCACGCTCGGGCACGTCCTGCTCAACTGGGCGCATCCGTACGCGTCCGCCTTCGTCGTCTCGATCCTGCTGCTGGGCGTCCCGGTGCTCGCGACCGCGGGCGCGGCGCTCTACCTCGGCGAGGTCCCGAGCGCGCTCCAGGTGGCCGGCGGCGCGCTCGTGCTCGTCTCGATCGGCTTCATCGTGGCCTCGACCCGGGGCCGCGTCGCCGAGGAGCTCGCCGAGAGCGCGGCCGAGACCGACGCCCCCTGACGCTCCGCACCCGGTCCGCGAACTGCCGGTCGGTTCAGCTCCGCCCGCGCGGGAACGACTCGAGCCGGCGCGCGATCTCTCCCGCGATCTCGGCGCCGGCGGGCGGGTCCGCGTCGACCGCCGTGCTCTCGAGCACGGTGGCGAGTGCCCGGTAGAACCCCGCCGTCATCAGGATCTCGACGATCTCCCGGCGGTCGAAACGGGCGAGCAGGGCGTCGAAGGTCGCCTGCGACAGGCGCACCTCGCGGGTCGACTCGTCGGTCGCACGAAGGACGAGGCGCTCGGACTCGTCGAAGCAGGGGTCCTCGTCGCGACCGGCCGCCAGGGCCGCGACCTGCGCGTCGGTCATGCCGGCGCCCTTCGCGATCGGAACGTGCTGCGTCCACTCGTAGTCGCAGTCCGAGATCCGGGCGATCCGCAGGATGACGAGTTCGCGGAGCTTCGGCGAGAGCTTCATCCGGCCGAGGATCGCGCCGCCGAGCCGTGCCCACGACGGGAAGAGGGTCTCGGCGTTCGCCAGCATCTTGAAGACGTTCAGGCCGGCCGGAAGCCTCTCGAGGGCTTCGCGGAGTTCGGCGGGGGCGGTCTCCGGGTCGTAGTAGGGAATGCGGGCCATGTCGGTCTCCGGTCGCCCGGTCGCGCGCCCGGGTCGTTGCGTCAGATGAACTCGGCGATCGAGGCGAGACGGTCGACCCACTCGTCGGGGAGCAGCGTCATCTCGCCGCCGAACTGCTTGCAGTAGAGGACGACCTTCGCGGTCTCCTCGAGGTTCATCGCCCGCGAGGCCGCGTCGCGCAACGTCTTGCCGACCGTCATGAGCCCGTGGTTCTGGAGGAAGCAGCCGCGGCTCCTGCGCATCGCCTCCTCGACCGCGTCGGCGAGTTCCTTCGAGCCGGGCATGATCCACGGCACGAGCACCGTGTCGCGCAGGAAGACCGCGTCGGTGTTGATCGGCGGGAACGGCAGCCCGACGATCCCCATCGCGGTCGCGATCGGGGCGTGGGTGTGCAGTGCGCCCGTCATGTCGGGCCGCGCCGCGTAGCAGCCGAAGTGCATCTGCCACTCGACCGACGGGTCGCGCTCGCCCTCGACCCTCGAGCCGTCGCGCCGGATCCGGACCAGGTCCTCCTCCTTCACGTTGCCCTTGTAGAGACGACTCGGGGTGATCCAGAGGGTCTCGCCGTCGGGCGAGGTCGACGAGACGTTGCCGCCGGTCGCCGTGAGCAGGCCGAGCGAGAACATCTCGTTGGTGATCTGGACGACGATCTCCTTCGCTTCCTTGTCCGTGCGCATGGGCGCGCAGGATCCCGCCCGGGCCGGGGTGCGTCAAACGCTCGTGCCCGGCCGCCCGGTCGAGCCGCCGGGGCGGCGACCGGTGCGCCCGTGCGCACGGGACGACCGCCCGGGGCCGGCCGGGCCGGTTGCGGTCGCGTCGTCCGTGCTACCCTGCGGGCGATGGGACGCGGGGTGGAAGC
>JAGWVP010000108.1 GCA_018970825.1 bacterium
CGGGCACGTAGGCCGTAGCGTCGTTCACGACGCCCTCTTCGGGAGCGCCGCCGTAGATCCACCAGCGCACGAGGTTCAGGTCGTTCTCGGAGAGCGGGGCGCGCCCGATCGGCATCGGGCTGCCCTTCGTCGCCTCGCCGAGCGTGGCGGCGGCGAGCTTCTGGTAGAGGACGCTGCGCGTCGGGGAGCCGGGCAGGATGCGCTTCGAGCCCGGATCGATTCGCGACGCGACGTCGTGGAGACTCGCCCACGACTGTCCGGCGGTCAGATCGAGGCCGGCCGACGGGGACGCGCCCGAGTGGCACGCGGTCGTCGTGCAGCCCTGGCCGTCGAAGACGACCTGCTGCACGGCATCGAACGTGCTCTCGAAGTTCGTTCCCGTGGTGCAGGTCGGAGTCGTCGGGCCGACCGGCGCGCCGCCGGATCCGGAGCTTCCGCAGCCGGCGAGACCCGCGACGAGCGCGAGGCGGAGGGCGAGCGAGGTTCTCGTCATCATGACACTGCTCCTAGCGCCGATCGGTCAGCGCGCAAGACTTTCCCGAGGCCTTCGACTGAATCCATGTCACGCACCCGCGAGGGACGGCCGCGGCGACGGGCCCCGGCCCACTCGGGCGCTCGTGTTCGGGGGGCTCGGGTGCCGGTTTCATGGAGATCCGCAAACCGGCAGAGTTCCGTACCGGGCAGTCCACGGTGTAGGCCCCGCCGGGGCGCCCCGTCAAGAACGATTCCCCGCCCGGCCCGGCTTTGCTTCGAGACCCGCTTCCCGTAGGTTTCGCGGGCCCCGTGCCGCGGGGCAGCCCCAGGAGGTCTTCGACGTGATCCCGAGACGAATCCTCGCGGCGGCCCTCGCCGCCGTCGCCCTGTCGCTCTCGCTCGCGTCCTGCACCACCCGGGCCCAGGACCCCCGGGCGTTCTACCGGGTGCCGCCGCTGCGGATCGGGATCAACTCCCTGTCGGCACCGTTCTCCTTCCAGCTCGACGGCCGCTTCGTCGGGATCGAGGTGGACTTCGCCCGCGAGCTGTCGCGGACGCTCGGCCGTCGCATCAAGTTCGTCGACCTCCCCTTCAAGGCGCTCATCCCGTCGCTCCTCGAGGGGCGGGTCGACGTCGTCATGGCGGGCGTCGGCGTCACCGCCGCGCGCGAGGTCCGCGTCGCCTTCTCCCAGCCCTACCTCCACTCGGGCCTCACGGCGCTCGTCCGGCGCAGCGACGTGAGTCGCTTCCAGTCCGCACCCTGCGAGGCCCGCTTCAGCGTCCTCTCGGGAAGCACGGGCGAGCGGTTCGTGCGCGAGAAGTGCAACCGGTCCCTCGCGGTGTTCCCGACCGACTCGCGCGAGATCGCGGTCGCCGAGGTGAAGCTCGGGCGCAGCGACATCATGGTGAGCGAGGCCTCGGTCGTCGCCTGGGCCGTGTCGAGCGCGGAAGGCGACCTGACGCTGCGACGGGAGCCGCTCGTGCGCGAGGACCTCGCGTGGGCGGTGCGGAGGCAGGACCTCGACCTCCTGCACCAGATCGACGGGGCGCTCGAGCAGTGGCGCGACGACGGCACGCGGGCGATGGTGCTCGACCGCTGGGTCCCGTTCTGGCGCGAGCTCGAGGCCTACTCCGAGCGGATGCCTCCGCCGGCCCAGCTCCCCTGATGGCAGCGGACGACGCTCGCGTCGCCGCCCTGCTCGCCGGAACGAGCTTCGCCCCTCACGACCTGCTGGGCGCCCACGCCGCGGTCGAGGACGGCATGGCGGGGGTCGCGGTGCGCGCGATGCACCCCGATGCGACCGGCGCGGTCTGCCTGCTCGAGGGCGACCCGCGGGGCGGCGTCCGCGCCCTGCCGATGCGCAGGCTCGCCCCCGGTCTCTTCGAGGCGTTCGTTCCCGGCGCGACCCCGCCGTTGCGCTACTCGCTGCGCTTCGAGTTCGAGGGCGGTTCGACCTGGGAGCGGGGCGACCCCTACCGCTTCCTGCCGACGCTCGGCGACCTCGACCTCCACCTGCTCGGCGAGGGAACTCACCGGCAGCCCTGGCAATGCCTCGGTGCGCGCGTCCGCACGATCGACGGCGAGACCGGCGTCTCGTTCGCCGTCTGGGCACCGACCGCGCGTCGCGTGAGCGTCGTCGGCGACTTCTGCGGCTGGGATGGGCGGCTCCTGCCGATGCGCGCGCTCGGCGCCTCGGGCATCCACGAGATCTTCGTCCCCGGCGTCGGGGCGGGTGCGCTCTACAAGTACGAGATCCTGACCGAGCACGGCGCGCTGCGCACCAAGACCGACCCGTTCGCGACCGAGCTCGAGCCGCCGCCCGACTCGGCCTCGCGCGTGTCGGCTCCCGACGCCTACGCATGGGGCGACGCCGAGTGGATGTCGCGACGGCGCTCGCGCGACTGGCAGCGCGAGCCGATGCTCGTCTACGAGGTGCACCTGGGATCGTGGATGCGGGTGCCCGAGGAGGGCGACCGGCCGCTCTCCTACCGCGAGATCGCGCCCCGGCTCGCCGAGCACGTGCGGTCGCTCGGGTTCACCCACGTCCAGTTGCTGCCGGTCATGGAGCATCCCTTCGAGGGCTCCTGGGGTTACCAGGTGACCGGCTACTACGCGCCGACCGCGCGCTTCGGGTCGCCCGACGACTTCCGCTTCCTGGTGGACACGCTGCACCGCGCCGGGATCGGCGTGCTGCTCGACTGGGTGCCGGCGCACTTCCCGCGCGACGACTTCGCGCTGCGACGCTTCGACGGCACCGCCCTCTACGAGCACGAGGACCCGCGCCTCGGCGAGCACCAGGACTGGGGCACGCTCATCTTCAACTACGGCCGACCCGAGGTGCGGAACTTCCTCGTCGGCAGCGCGCTCTCGTGGATCGGGCGCTTCCACGCCGACGGGCTGCGCGTCGACGCGGTCGCCTCGATGCTCTACCTCGACTACAGCCGCAAGCAGGGCGAGTGGCTGCCGAACCGCTTCGGCGGACGCGAGAACCTCGACGCGATCGAGTTCCTGCGCCAGCTGAACGACGCCGTCCACGAGGAGCACCCCGGGGCGATCGTGGTCGCCGAGGAGTCGACCTCGTGGGGCGGCGTCACCCGGGCGACGCATCTCGGCGGGCTCGGCTTCGACTTCAAGTGGAACATGGGCTGGATGCACGACACGCTGGGCTACTTCGCCCGCGAGCCCGTCCACCGCCGCTGGCACCAGGACGAGATCACCTTCGCGATGCTCTACCAGTACAGCGAGCATTTCGTGGACCCGATCTCGCACGACGAGGTCGTCCACGGGAAGCGGTCGCTGCTCGCCAAGATGCCGGGCGACGAGTGGCAGAAGTTCGCGAACCTGCGCGCGCTGCTCGCCTACCAGTGGACGAGGCCGGGCAAGGTGCTGCAGTTCATGGGCTTCGAGCTCGCGCCGTGGAACGAGTGGAACCACGCGAGTTCGCTCGACTGGCACCTCGAGTCGGACCCGCTGCGCCGCGGGCTCCGCCGGTGGATCGAGCGCCTCGGCGACCTCTACCGGGCGTCGCCCGCGCTCTGGCGCGGCGATCCCGACCCCGAGGGCTTCCGCTGGATCGACTGCGCGGACCGCGACCAGTCGGTCGTCTCGTGGCTGCGGCGCGACCCCTCTCCGGGCGCGCAGCCGGGCGATCTCGTCGTCGTGATCCTGAACCTCACTCCCGAGGCGCGCATCGGCTACCGCGTCGGCGTGCCGCTGCCCGGTCCCTGGGTCGAGCTGCTCGACGGCGACGCCGCGGAGTTCGGCGGCAGCGGTCTGCCGACGCGCGCGCGCATGGAGGCGGAGCCGGTGCCGCTCCACGGCTTCGACCATTCGCTCCACCTGGTGCTGCCGCCGCTCGCGGCGCTGGTGCTCGCGCCCGCGCTCTGAGCCGCGCGCGCCCCGCGTCTCAGCCCCAGAGGTCCCAGCGGCCGGTCGCGGTGACCCACCCGAGCAGCAGCGCGTTCGTCGTCGCGTGGGCGGCGACCGCGTCGGCCACCTCGCCGCGTCGCCGCAGCGCGAGCCCGAAGAGGACGCCTGCGACGAGGCCCGCGACCAGCCGATCGTGCAGCAGGCCGAAGGCGATCGCGGCGACCACGATCGCGCCCGCGCCGACGCGGGAGCCGGGCACCGTCGCGAAGTCGCGGTCGACCACGCGGCGCGCGAGGTAGCCGCGGAAGGCGAGTTCCTCGACGAGCGGGACGATCGCGACCGCTCCGGCCGCGCGCAGGGCGAACGCCGCCGCGCCTGCGGGCCACGAGGAGGCGACGCCGTCCGCGGGCGTGCCCGGGGCGAGCGCGAGCCAGGCGCCGAAGGCGAGCGCGCCGAGCGCGAATGCGGCGGGCTCCGGCGCGACCGCGAGCCCGCGCAGGAACGGCGCGCGAAGGAACAGGACCGCGACCGCGGCGAGTAGGCGCAGCGCGTAGAGCGGATCCGCCCCGCCCGCGGAGGCGGCTCCCGTCGCCATCGAGGTCGCGAGCAGGGCGAGCCAGGGCAGGAGATAGGCCGGGGCGTCGCTCGGCGGCGACACGGCCGAAACCCCGGGGTCGCCCCCGGTCGAGAAGAACGGTGAACGGCGAGCGACCGTGGCGAGCCCGAGCGCGATCGCCGAGAAGAGCAGCGAACCCGAGTAGGCGTGGAATCCGCCCATCGCGACGGCGGGCGAGAGGCGGGCTCCGATCTCGAGCAGGGCGGCGAGCCGGAGCCCGTTGCCGAGCCAGGCCGCGGCGATCCCTGCCGGCAGCAGGAGAAGCGCGTTCGGGAAGCGCAGCACGTCGCGGAACCAGGCGAGGAACGCGCCGACGAACACGGTCATGAGGCCGATGCCCTCGTAGCCCGAGCAGGTCGGCCCCACGTCCACCGCGAAGTCGCCGAGGGCGAGCGTGACGCCCGCGTCGTCGCGCGCGACTTCCAGGCCCGCACCGGAGAGGATCGTCGCGACGAGCGCGACCGTCGCGTCGCGCAGCGGCAGCCAGAGCCCCGCCGTCGCGTGGCCCGCCCACCAGGCGAGGGTCCCGGTCGCGACGCAGGCGACGAGAAGGCCGGCGCTGCCGCGCGCGAGCCGGGCGAACGCCCGTGCCGGCAGGACCAGCAGCAGCCAGGCGACGAGGGCGACCGCGAGGAGCGTCGCCCACGCGAGGGCCCAGGCCCCCGGGCTCGTGGCTTCGCGCAGTCCTTCCCCGAACAGCACGGATGCGACCGCGAGGGAGAGCCCGAACGAGAGGACCTGGAGTGCGAGCAGCCCGAGGTCGCGCCGCTCGAAACCGCGCGCGACCGAGCCGCGCGGCAGCGCGTCGCGGGCGCTTTCGCCGAACAGCAGAAGCGCCGTCCCGACCGCGATCGCGAGCGGTCCCGCCATTCCGCCGTGGGCGAGAAGGCGCGCCCACCATGAGTCGACCCGGCCGAGGATCGGCTCCGCGTCGAACAGGGCCCCGGTCGCCCCGGCCTCGGCCGCGAGAAGGAGCAACAGGGCGGCCGGGCGCAGGGCGGTCTCGGGGGCCCGGTCGGTGCTTTTCGAGAGCATCGCCGTGGTTCCGGTCTAGGCGGGCCGTCGCGGGCGCACAACCCTGCAACGGGGTGTCAACCCTGGTTGACGGGTGGGGCCCGGTCTCGGTTCCGAGGCGTGCTCCGCATCGGCAATGCGCTGGCGTCCGCCTTGACCCGCCCGATTCGGTGAGCCAAGGTCCGGTCAGCCGGCGGGGGCCGGTTGGTTCGCGGACGGGCGCCGGCGGGCGCCTGGCGGTCGGGCCGGGAGGAGGAGATGGCCGGGTCTCGACCGCCGGCCGGGAATCCGGGGGGTTCGATGAGGGGGTGCATCGCCGGGGCGATTCGCGGGATCCGGGCCGTCGTGGCCTGCGTCCTCGGCGCGACGATCGTCGCCTGCACCCCCCCGGTCGTGCCCGGGAATCCGCCGGTGCCGCGCATGTCCCTCGACGTGTCGTCGACCGACACGCCCTACGTCATGCAGGCCGGCGACCTGCTCGCGATCAAGTTCTACCGCAATCCCGAGCTGAACGAGGAAGTCACGATCCGGCCGGACGGCAAGATCACCCTGCAACTCGTCGAGGACGTGCGAGCCGCCGGGCTCACGCCGGAGGCGCTCGGCGAGGAACTGAAGGACCGCTACCGAAAGGAACTCGCCCACCCCGACGTCACCGTCATCGTGAAGACCTTCGGCGGGCAGCGCATCTACGTGTCCGGCGAGGTCGGGACCTCGGGCATGCAGCAACTCCAGGGGCAGACGAGCCTCTACCAGGCGATCCAGCAGGCGGGCGGTTTCCTCATCAGCGCAAAGCGCGACCAGGTGCTCCTGATCCGCCGCGGTCCCGACGGGCGCCCGCGGGGCGAGTCGATCGACCTGCGCCGGGTCGAGAACGGCACCGACCCGGAGCTCGACGTGATGCTGCGGCCCTACGACGTCGTCTTCGTCCCGAAGTCGGCGATCGCGGAGGTGAACACGTTCGTGGAGCTCTACGTCACGCGCAACCTGCCTCCCGCCGTGGCCCTCCTGCTCGGGTACGGAATATGGTGAACCTCGATGAGTCGCACGCGATCGGCGACCCGGTCGCCGCGTCCGTCCCGCCCTGGCAGAGCGTGCTCGGTGCGCTCGCCCGGCGCTGGCGCCTGATCGCGCTTCCGACGCTGATCGGCTTCGCCCTCGCCTCGACCTGGGCCTACCTGAGCCCGCCGCTCTACCAGGCCTTCGCGACCGTGATCGTGCGCAACGCGCGCGCGCGGATCGCCGTCTCGCCCGACGCGCAGAACACCCTCTCGGTGGACCGCATCGACGACCAGCAGGTGAACTCGGAAGTCGCGCTCATGAGCAGCGAGTCGCTCGTGCGCGAGATGCTCGAGCCCCGCCGCGCGGAGGTCGAGCGGCCCGGCGGGTCCCGCGGCCTCGTGTCGTCGATCCTGTCGATGCTCTCGCTGCCCTTCGAGCTTCCCGGTCGGATCTACCGATCGATCCACGGGATCCCCCAGCCGACGCCCTTCGACTCGTGGGTGCGCGAGGTGTCCTCGGGCATCTCGGTCACGCCGATCCCGCGCTCGAACCTGATCCAGGTCTCCTACGTCGGCAGCGATCCCGAGCAGACCGCCGCCTTCCTGAACGCGTTCGTCGCGCGCTACCTCGAGCGCAACGCGAAGCTCGGACAGCAGGCCGAGGCGCAGGAGTTCTACCAGGAGCAGAGCCGCATCCTGTCGGACCGCGTGCGCGACACCGAGCAGGCACTCGCGGTCTTCTACGCGAACCAGGGGCCGGACGCGGCACCCGAGCAGCGCGACGCCATGCGCAAGCGGCTCGCCGAGACCGAGGACGGGCTCGTCCGGGCGGAGACCGAGCTGGCAGAGAGGAACGCGAAGGTCGCGTTCCTCTCCCGCGAGATCCAGAACCACCCGAGGCGCATCACCGCGGACGCGGGCGGCGCCAAGCCGGAGGGCGGCGCGCTCATCAAGCCGCGCATCCTCGAGCTCACGCTCCAGCGCACGGAGCTGTTGTCGAAGTACGCGCCGACCAGCGCCAAGATCCAGGACATCGACCGCCAGATCGCCGAGGCGAAGCGGCTGCTCGAGACCGAGAAGAAGCTGATCGACGACACGACGACGGTCGCGAACCCGACCTACCAGAGCGTCGAGTCGAAGCTCGCGGAGGCGAAGACCGAACAGGCCGCGTCGGCCGCGCGGGTCGAGAGCCTGCGGTCGCAGCGCGCGCAGCAGCGCGCGCGGATCTCGAAACTCGAGGAGCTCGCCTCGGCGCAGGAGCGCATGGGCCAGGAGCTCACCGCGGCGAAGGAAGCCCTCGCCATCTACCAGAAGAAGGGCGAGGCGGCGCGATTCTCCTCCGCGCTCGACCAGTCGAACATCCTGAACGTGGCGGTCGCGGAACCGGCCGAGGTGCCGACCGCGCCGATGAGCTCGAAGAAGGCGCTCGCGCCGGTCCTGGGCGCGCTCTTCGGGCTCCTCCTCGGCATGCTGACGGCGCTCTGGCGCGACTGGCTCGACCCGACGGTGAAGGGCCGCGCCGACGCGCATCGCCTGACCGGCCTGCCCGTGCTCGGGGAAGTGTCGGCCTGATGGTCGTGGTACCCCACGCCCGCCACTTCGGCCTCTCCCGCGAGGCGTTCGCGCTCTCGCCCGACCCGCATTTCCTGTGGTCGAGTCCCGACCACGCCGAGGCGCTCGCGGCGCTCGAGGTCGGGCTCCGAACCCGGCGCGGGCTCATGGTGCTCGTCGCCGAGGTCGGGATGGGCAAGACCACGGTGCTCCACGCGCTGCTCTCGCGGCTCGGGGACGACTTCCGCACCGCCTACCTGACGAACACCCGCCTGCCGTTCGACGACCTCCTGCGCCAGGCGCTCGACGACTTCGGCGTCGAGCATCGCGGGAGCGACCGCTACTCGCTCGTCGGCGCGCTCAACGGCTTCCTCGCGCGCTGCGCCGACGACGGCACGATCCCGGCCCTGGTCGTCGACGAGGCCCACGACCTCGACGACGAGACCTTCGAGAACCTGCGGCTGCTGTCGAACTTCGACACCTTCGACACGAAGCTCCTGCAGATCGTGCTGGTCGGCCAGCCGGAACTCGACGACAAGCTGCGCCAGCCGAACCTGCGGCAGGTCGCCGA
>JAGWVP010000109.1 GCA_018970825.1 bacterium
GCGTAGTTGGCAGGGCGGCCGCCGACGCGGCGGACCGCGTCGGTGAGCGTGAGCGAGCCGCCGCCCGCGCCGATCACGAGCCCGATGTTGCCGTCGAACTCGACGACCGGGCCGGCGACGCCGCGCGGGTCCTCCGCGTCGATCTTCGCCGCCTCGATCTCGAACGGCGTGGGCTCCCGCACGAGCCGCCGGTCGTCCTCGGCGATGCCGAGCTCGGCGAGGATCGCCTTCTGGCGCGGGCGACCTTCGACCTCCATGTCGGAGCGGGCGTCGATCGCGACGAAGGAGCCGTCCTCGAGCCGCCCGAGTGAGAAGACGTCGAGCTGGGTCAGGTCGTAGCGCAGGAAGAGCTGCGCGAGCCGCGAGACCGCGGCCGTCATCTTCGGCACGTCGGGGCTCTTCGCGCCGAGCGCCACGACCATCTCCTTGGCGAGGTAGTCGGAGAACGGCACGAGCGCCGAGAAGTGCCGGCGGACCACCTTCGAGGGGTCGCGGTCGGCGATGTCCTCGACGTTGCCGGGCTCCGCGGCGCCGATCATGACCGGCTTCTTCGCGGTGCCGTCGTAGGTGAAGGCGAGCGACCACTCTCCCGACGTGGCCGGGCGCTTTTCGACCAGCACGCCGGCGGGCTTGCGGCCGCCGTCGTCGAGGGCGAGCAGCTCGGCGGCGACCTTGGCCGCGTCGGCCGGCGTGGCCGCCGTGCGCACGGTGTCGCTGCGCGCCTTGCCGTAGGCGAGCATCTGCGCCTTCAGCACGACCGGGGCGCCGAGCTCGCCGGCGAGGCGCTCGGCGTCGGCCGCCGTCCTCGCGACGCCGCTCTTCGGCACGCCGACGCCGTGCCTGGCGATCAGCTTCTTGGTCTCGGACTCGTAGAACCGCATCGCTGACGATCCTCTTCGCTCGTGTTCGAAATGCTCCGGATCCGTCCGGCCGGACGCCGGACGACGCCCCGCCGGACGCGGGACCCGCCAGCCATAGCCAAGAGCCCGGGGCATGGGAAGCGGCGGGGGCGACGCGCGGTTTGGCCGCCGTCGGGCCGTTGCTATTCTCCGCGGGAACCGGCGTCCGCGACGAGGCGCCGCCCGACCCGACAGCCAGGAGCCGAAGCCATGCGCAGCCCGAAGGACTTCTTCAAGCCGCTCGCGATCGGCGCACCCGAGCCGGTGCGCGAGATCCCGTTCCGCCCGTCTCGGATGATCCACTTCTTCGACCCGAGCAACGCCAAGATGGCGGCCAAGGTCGGCGACCTCGCGAAGAAGTGCGACGTCCTGCTCGGCAACCTCGAGGACGCGATCGCGGCCGACCGGAAGGTCGAGGCGCGCGAAGGACTCGTGAAGGTCGCGCGGGAGACCGACTTCGGCTCCTGCCAGCTCTGGACCCGGGTGAACAGCCTCGACTCGCCGTGGGTGCTCGACGACCTCGTCCGCCTGGTCACCGAGATCGGCGACCGCCTCGACGTCATCATGGTCCCGAAGGTCGAGGGGGCGCAGGACATCCACTACGTCGACCGGCTCGTGGCGCAGCTCGAGGCGCGCGCGAAGCTCGAGCGCCCGATCCTCCTGCACGCGATCCTCGAGACCGCGACCGGCGTCGCCAACGTCGAGGAGATCTGCGCGGCCTCGCCCCGCATGCAGGGGCTCTCGCTGGGCCCCGCCGATCTCGCCGCGTCGCGCCGCATGAAGACGACCCGGGTGGGCGGCGGCCATCCCGGCTACCTCGTCCGCGCGGATCCCGATCCCGCCGACGAGAAGGCGCCGCGGCCGTCGGCCCAGCAGGACCTCTGGCACTACACGCTCGCCCGCATGGTGGACGCCTGCAACGCGAACGGGATCCTGCCCTACTACGGGCCCTTCGGCGACATCGCCGACACGCTCGCCTGCGAGGACCAGTTCCGAAACGCGTTCCTGCTCGGCTGCGTCGGCGCCTGGAGCCTCCACCCGGTGCAGGTCGACATCGCGCGCAAGGTCTTCAGCCCGCCGGCGGCCGAGGTGCTCTGGGCGAAGAAGGTCATCGCCGCGATGGGCGACGGCACCGGCGCGGTCATGATCGACGGCAAGATGCAGGACGACGCGACCTTCAAGCAGTGCCAGGTGATGGTCGACCTCGCCCGGCGGCTCGCCGCGGCCGACCCCGAACTCACGGCCGCCTACGGTTTCTGATTCCGACGCCGCCCCTCTGGCCCCCGGGGTCGATTCCGCGTAGGAGTCGGCCCCGGGAGGCGGGGATGGCGGAACTGCGCAACGAACTCAGCTGGAGCCGGTCGAGGGCCGGCTCGTTCGACGCCTGTCCCCGTCGGTACTGGTTCGAGTACTACGGCTCGTGGGGCGGTTGGAGCGACCGCTCCGAGCCCCGCGCCCGAGAGCTCTACGTGCTGAAGAAGCTCTCGACGCGGGCGATGTGGATCGGCTCGGTCGTTCACGAGGCGATCGAGAACGTGCTGCGCGCGCTGCAGCGCGGCGAACGGCCCGAGGGGCCGGCGGTCGCCGACGCCACGATCGCGCGCATGCGTGCGGACTTCCTCGATTCGCGCGACCGTCGCTACCGCGAGCGCCCCGGGAAGCACGTGGGCCTCTTCGAGCACGAGTACGGCGTGCAGGTCTCGAACCAGGCGTGGAAGGAGGGGGCCGACCACGCGCGCGCCTGCATCGAGCGTTTCTTCGAGTCGGACTACGCGGGGACGTTCGCCGGGCTTTCCGGGGAGTCCTGGCTCCCGATCGAGACGCTCGACACCTTCGAGATGGACGGCGAGCGCATCCACGTGAAGCTCGACGCCGCCTTCCGCCGCGACGACGGGCGGGTCGAGATCGTCGACTGGAAGACCGGTCGACGCGACGACGCGTCCGAGGGCGGAGACCGCGTGCAGCTCGCCTGCTACGCGCTCTACGCCCTCGAGAAGGGCTGGGTCGACCGCCCCGAGGAGATCGTCACCGTCGAGTATTCGCTCGCAGCGAAGAGGCCGCACGTGCGCGAGGTCGACCCGGCCGCGATCACGCAGGTGCGCGAGTACATCCGCACGAGCATCGGCGGCATGAAGGCGCGCCTCGACGACGTCGAGAACAACGTCGGCCGCGAGGAGAGCTTCGAGGCGAGTCCCTCGCCCGGGAAGTGCCGCTGGTGCAAGTTCCGGCGCGCCTGCCCCTCGGCAGCCCCCGACCGGGGACACTGAACCCCGGGTCCCGGGCGACGTGCCCGGCTCTGGACCACGCCGCGCCGCGGCTGATACCGTCGGCTCTCAGAGGGCCGATTCGAGCGGCCGTGCGGAGGATCACGAAGCGACGGCAAGGAGGTCGTGATGACGGATTCGTCGGCAGGCGCCTCGCGTGAACTGGTCGTGCTCGTCACTCGCGGGACCGACCACGAACTCTCCTCGGTCGCCTTCACCGTCGCGTGTGGCGGCATCACGTCGGGACTGAAGGTCTACGCCTTCCTCGTCAGCTCCGGCGTCGACCTGGTGCGTCGAAAGGCGGTCGACGTCACCCAGGTCCCGCCGCTGGACCCGCTCAAGTCGCTGATCGACGACTTCCTCGCGCGCGGCGGGACGATCTGGGCCTGCCCCCCCTGCGTGAAGGCCCGCGGGTACACCCAGGACGACCTGATCCCGGGCGTCACGATCCAGGGTGCCAGCGCGATGCACGAACGCCTGAAGGCGGGAGCGGCGACGCTGAGTTTCTAGCCCGGGACGCCGCGGCCCCTTCCCCGGGGGGCGCGGGCCGCGTCTCGGCCTCGCGGACACTCTGGGCCCGGCCGACCTCGGGAATTTCCCGAAGCCCGGCGCTCGATTCGCCGGTTTACAGGTCTCTTCGCGATCGCATAGGTTTTTGCGTGGCGGGATCGAACGGGCCCGCCGAGTTCCCGTCTAACGCGAGGCGAGCCTCCCGAGTCCATCCGGGGGAACGCGCCGAGAACCACGGCCCCGGAGACCCTCCCGGAGCCGAACGAAATCCAGAGGAGCCTGCACATGGATCGACTCGACCGGAAGACCACCCTTCGCCGCGCGCTCGGCGCGCTCGGGCTCGCCTGCCTCGTCGCGATCGGGGTCGGCTCCGCACCGGCTTCCGCCCTCGCCCGCGAGTCCGGCTTCCAGGTGAGCGAACTCGAGGACTACGCGCTCGTCAGCAAGGACGTGAACGGCGAGCGCTGGGCGATGACCTACGACCTGTTCGACGGCACGATCACCGGCAACGTCTTTCCGACCGACGGCGGCCCGCCCAAGTTCGTCGTCTGCGAGGTGCTCGACGAGGACGAGGCCGGAAACCTCACCGCCGACTGCCAGGGTGCCGACGCCTGTACGAGCTGCCCCTGCACGAAGACCTGGGCGGCGATCGGCACCGTGAGCCTGCCCGCCTCGTTCTTCGAACTCTGCAACTGACCGACGCTCGTCGCGACCGGCCGGCGGACCGACGTCCCCGGCCGGCCTCGCGCTCGTCGATCCTCCGATCCGGCCCGGTCGGCGTCTCGCCGCTCGCGGCGGCGGGAGCCCGAAACGGGTTCGTCCCTCGATCTCAGTTGCGGGAGTCGGCCGGCGCGAAGCCCTTGCCGGCCATGCAGTCGAGGAACATCCCGATCGCGGCCTTCGACGCCGTCGCCTGACCGTCGAAGTTCGACGTGCGCTCGACCGCGAAGTCGATGCACGCCTCCCTCGCCGCGTCGAAGCCCGGCGCACCGCGCCAGGCGGCGAACGGGTCGCCGTCCTTCGCGGGCGGCGCACAGCCCGCGAGCATCGCCGCGAGGAGGACGGCGGCTCCCCGCCGTCGAGTTTCCGGGGTCGGGCGCTCCGTGTTCATGGGGCGAGATCTACCACAGCCCGTCCGGGCCCGCCGTCGAGACTTCCCGGCGGGCTCGACTCGACCCGTCCCGGGGTCCTAGGATCCCGCCATGACCTTCGAACCGATCCGGGAACTCCGGGAACTCTTCGCGCGCGAGCGGATGCTCGGCTTCTGCGACGTCAGGCTGCCCCTGCCGGGATCGCCCTCGGGCATCCTGCGCATCAATCGCCCGGGCGACTCGAATCGCTCCGGCCATTACCTCGCTCTCCTCTTCCTGATCGACGCCGAGAGCGACGAGACGCGGCTCGCGGTCGAGCGCTGGCTCGCGTCGGTGAAGTGGGCCGAGTGGCCGGAGAAACTCCACTCGATCGACATGGTGATCGACATGCCCAACGCCGAGAGCCCGGCCGGCCTCGTGCAGAAGCAGGTCGACGTCTACCTCCGTCCCGAGGTGGAGATCGGCCGCCCGGAGACGATCGCGGCGATCCATCGCACGCTTCCCGGGATCTCCCGGATGGAGGTCGGCGAGATGGTCGCGTGGGACGAGGCGGAGGCCGCCCCCGCCGGCGGCACGAAGGACGCGAGGGCGGGCGGGCTCCTCGGGCGACTCGCAGGGCTGCTCGGTCGCGGCAAGGGCTGACCGGGCCGCGGTCGCGGATCGCTCCCGGCTTTGCGCGCGGCCGGGGAATCGGGGAGAAACCGGGGGGCGCCCCTGCCCGCGACACCGATGGAATCGAAGTTCGCCACGTTTCGGCGCCTCCTGCTCGGCCTCGGGC
Organism: bacterium; assembly: GCA_018970825.1. GTDB lineage: Bacteria > Desulfobacterota > Binatia > UBA12015 > UBA12015 > REEB422. The sequence continues at coordinate 5,543 of JAGWVP010000109.1, forward strand.
TCATCGCCGCGGCGGCCGCGGTCCTCCTCTCGACCGACCTTCGTTCGAGGCGCGGGGCCAGTGGCGACCGGCGCGCGTCGGGCGGCGGCCCGGAGAGCTCCTCGGCCGCGGGTCCGAAGCACGTCGCGATCCTCCAGCACTCGACCAGCCAGGTGATGGACGAAATCCGCGAGGGAATGATCGAGGGACTCGCCTCGAAGGGCTGGGTCGCCGGCCCGCGGCTCGTCGTCGACGTCTACAACGCGCATGCCGACCTCCCGACCGGCAACGCGATCGCGACCAAGCTCGCCTCGGGCGACTACGACGTCGTCGCGACGATCTCCACGCCGATGCTGCAGGCGTTCGCGAACGCGAACCGCGAGGGGCGCAGGAAGCACGTGTTCGCGGGCGTGACCGCGCCGGTCGAGTCGGGCGTCGGCGTGAAGGCCCTCGACTCGCTCGACAAGCCCGCGTGGATGACCGGGATCGGATCGGCGCAGCCGGTCGCTGCGATCTTCCGCGAAGCGAAGCGCCTGCAGCCCGCCCTCCAGACGGTCGGCGTCGCCTGGAATCCCGCCGAGGTGAACTCCGAGATCTGCACCCGGCGAGCCCGCGAGGTCTCGAAGGAACTCGGCATGACGCTCGTCGAGGCGCCGATCGAGAGCGCGAAGGACGTGCCCGAGGCGGCGAACTCGCTCGTCGTCCGCGGCGCGCAGGCGATCTGGACCGGCGGCGACGCGACCATCGTGCCGGCGATCGACGCGCTCGTCGGGGTCGCGACGAAGGCCGGCATCCCGGTGTTCTCGAACATGGCCGGCCAGGTCGAGCACGGAACGACCTTCGACCTCGGCGCGAATTACCAGGAGGTCGGCGCCGAGGGGGGGCGCCTGGTCGCGCGCCTCCTCGACGGCGAGGACCCGGCCGGGATCCCCGTGCGCAACTACATGCCCGAGAGCCTCCTGCTGAACGAGAAGGCGGCGTCGACGCTGCGCGACCGGATCGTCTTCGACGACCGGACCCGGGCCGAAGCCGACGGAATCGTCGGCATGGACGGCACGCTCCTGCGGCGCGCGAAACCGCCGACCGCGTCCCCGGCCTCGCCCGCCTCGCCCGCGTCGGCGGCGGGACCCGCCGCGGCGCGCGGCGTCGACCCGAACGCGGGGGCCGCTCGAGGCGGTCCGCTCGGCGGCGGGCCGAGGAGCATCGTCGCGATCGTGTACGTCGAGACCCTGACCATGGAGGAGGGGTTTGCCGGCGTGAAGGACGGCCTCGCGGCGGCCGGTCTCGTCGAGGGACGCGACTTCGAGATGCGACTGCAGAGCGCCCAGGGGGACGTCGCGATCCTGAACGGGATCGTCGATGCCGCGGTCGCCGCGTCCCCCGACGTGATCGTGGCGCTGTCGACGCCGGCGCTTCAGGCGGTCGCGAACAAGGTGAAGGCGATCCCGGTCGTCTTCTCGATCGTGTCGAACCCGTTCATCGCGGGGGCCGGCCGGAGCGACGACGATCACCTGCCCAACGTGACCGGAGTCTACATCTCGGGCCCCTTCGACCGCATGGCGCAGTTGCTGCACGACCACTTTCCGTCCTGGAAGTCGGTCGGCACGCTGTTCTGTCCCGCGGAGGTGAACTCGGTGTTCGTCGAGGGCAAGATGCGCGACGCGCTCGCACGCCGGGGAATCGAGCTCGAGTCGGTCGCCGCCTCGACCCCGGCCGACCTGCCCGACGCCGCGGCGGCGCTCGCGAGCCGTCCGATCGACGCGATCGTCCAGCTCTCCGACAACCAGGGAACCGCGGGCTTTCCCGCGATCGTCCGGGCGGCGAGGCGTTCGCACAAGCCGCTGGTCGGCTTCACCGCGCAGGCGGTCGAGCAGGGTGCGGCCTTCGCGATCGCCGAGGAGTACCGCGACGCGGGTCGCGGCTCGGGCAGCATGGTCGCCATGATCCTCCGGGGCGCGCCCCCTTCGAAGATCCCCTTCCGCGATTTCGAGGGCGACGTCCTCGTCGTCGACGAAGCGAACGCGCGCGCGCTCGGCTTCTCCCTGCCGCCGTCGCTCCTCGCCCTCGCCGCGGCGGACGCGAAGGCGCACGCGACCGCGGCGGTGGTGGCCCCGGCTCCGGCGGCCCCGCCCGTGCCGTCGCCGACGGCCGTCCGTCCGGCGAAGGCCCGGCAGCGGGGGGCGTCCGCGTCCGCGGCCGCGAGGAGACACTGACGCGATGGAGATCGTGCGCGACGTCCACGACGGCGAGGCCACGCTCGGGCTCGCGGGCCGGCTCGACGCCGCCTGGAGCGACGGCGTGTCGAAGGCGCTCGACGAGTGCATCCGGGCGGGTGCCCACGTCGTTCGACTCGACATGGGCGACGTCTCCTTCGTGAGCTCGGCCGGGCTGCGCGTCCTGCTCTCGGCCTACCGCCAGCTCTCGAAGATCGGTGGGCGACTCTCGATCGTGCGGGCCTCGGAGGCCGTCCGCTCCGTGCTCGACCTGGGCGGGCTCTCGGCCCTGCTCGACGTGCCCGCCTCCGGCTGGATCGAGACCGCGCCGTCGCCGCCGCCTCCGGCCCCGGGCCACGTCTCCGTCCCGTCCGGGGAAGGGACGTCGCGCCGCTCCGAGCACGCCGGGGCCGCGGTCGAGACCTGGACGCTCGATGCGTCGGCTCGATTTCGGTTGCGGGCGGTCGGCGACCCGGACTCGCTTCTCGCGGGGAGCGCGACCGGGGCCGCGCCGGTGCGCGTCGCCTTCGGCCGATCCGCGTTCGGCGTCGGCGTCGGAGCGTTCGGCGCCGACGCGGCCGACTGTCGGGAGCGCTTCGGCGAGTTCCTCGCCGTCGGCGGAGCCGCCGTCTGCCTCGAGGGGGCCGAGGACGCGGTGCCCGACTGGATGGTCGCCGCGGATCGCCTCGTGCCTGAAGTCGAGGTGCTCTGGGGACTGGTCGGCGACGGCACGTTCGCGGTCGAGTCGCGCTTCGAGGCCGCGCAGAGCGAGGCCGGGGCGCTGCCCTTCCTCGACGTCGCGAGCCTCGCCCTCGACGTCGCGGGCTCCCCGGCCGTGGCCTTCGTGATGCTCGCCGA
>JAGWVP010000110.1 GCA_018970825.1 bacterium
CGGTCGTCGCCGCGACGATCGGCCGCTTCGACCACGAGAAGGGCTGGGACCTGCTGCTCGACGCCATGCCGCGGCTGCGCCGCGATCCCGCCTGGGCGAACCTCGCCTTCCTGTGGGTGGGCGACGGCCCACTTCGGGCGCGGGCCGCCCGGCTGGCGAAGCTGCTCGCGGACGACCGCGTGCACCTTCTCGGCGAGCGCTCCGACCTCGCCGACCTGCTCGATGCCGCCGACTTCCTCGTCCACCCGAGTCGCACCGAGGGCCTCCCGCTCGTCGTGCTCGAGGCGATGGCGAGAGGACTCGCCGTCGTCGCCACGCCCGTCGGCGGAATCCCCGAGGCGATCGCGGACGGCGGCCGGATCCTGCCCGCGGCGGACGAACCCGGCTTCCGGGACTGCCTCGCGGACGCCATCCTTGCGCTCGCGAGGGACGAGGCCCTCCGGCGGACGCTGGGTGGGCAGGCGCATGATCGCGCTTCTCGATGCTTCACCATGGAGCACATGACGGAGGCGTGGATTGCGCTCGTCTCCCGCGTCGCGAGTCCGACCCGATGAGCCGGCTCGATGCATCGGATCTCGACCTGCTCACGTCGGCGTTTCGCCCCGACGACCGGGCGATCGACGCCTTCCGGCGCTGGAGTCGAGGCGTCGACTGGCAGGGCCGCATCGACGACGGCGCCTACGAGCTGCTGCCGGCGGTCCATCGCAACCTGCGCGGGCTCGGTCACGACGACCCGCTCCTCCCGCGGTTCAAGGGCGTCGCGCGGAAGGCCTGGATCGAGAACCAGCGTGCGCGCGCCGAGATGCCGTCCCGGCTCTTCTCGGGCGCACCCCTGCCCCTGCTGGCGCTGCCGCCCACGTCGCTGCTGTTCGTCGGCGGCACCGTCGTCCCCCACCGCCGCTCCCTTCGGCTCGCGACCCGGTGCGAGGACGCCGCGCGCACCATCGCGGAGTTGCGCGAGCGCAACTGGCGACCCGTCGGCCTGCGACTGCCGCCCGCGGCATGGCTCGAAGGGTACGTGCGGGCGACGGATCACCTCGCGATGCGGCGGGGGGCCGACGAGCGACTCAGTCTCACCTGGAGACTCGAGACCTGGTTCGGCTCCCGCTCGGGGGCGACGTGGGCGAACGCCGAGAGCGTGTCGCCGGATCGGACGTCGATCCTCGTCCCGCGGCCGACCGACGCGCTCGAGTTCGCCCTGCGACAACCGGTCCCGGATCGACCGCTGTCGTGGCTCGCGAACGCACTCCTCCTCGCCTCGCAGCCGATCGACTGGGCTGCGCTCAGGGCGATTCTCGCGGCGGAACCGCCCGGGACCGAGCAGGCGGCACTGATCCCCGTCCTCGACGAGATCCTCGAGCCCACGGGCGCCGCGCTTGGCGACGTGCGCGCGTCGGGCTCGCCTGCGGCCGAGCGGACCGCGGCGTCGCCGTTCGGCGAGCCCGCGCGCTGGGCCGCCGGAGCGTGGCGTCGCTTTCGGGGATCCTTCGGCGCATCGACGCCGTGGCCGCGCATCGCGGGGCAGGTGCCCGGCTACGTCGTCGGACGATGGCACGTCGCCCGGCACCGCCCTGCGGAGACGCCGTGGACCTCGACCGACGCGGGGTGATACCGACCATCGGTGCGACTTCCGTTCGCCGCGAGCCACCCGGCCGTCGGCACGCGGAACCCGCACGCCCCGAACCCCGGAGGAGAAGCACGTGCGAGCAGCCGTCTACGTCGGACAGGGCCAGCCACTCTCGATCGAGGACGTGACCCCCGCGCCGCCCGGCCCCGGCGACGTCGTCGTCGAGGTCGGGGCGAGCGGCGTCTGCCACTCCGATCTCTCCGTCGTGAACGGCTACCTCCGCATGCCCGACGGCGTCGTCCTCGGGCACGAGGGGGCCGGACGGGTGGTCGAGGTCGGCAGCGAGGTCACCCGGGTGCGCAAGGGCGACCGCGTCATCGCCTCCTTCGTCCCCGCCTGCGGCACCTGCTGGTTCTGCGAGCAGGACCGCTCGAACCTCTGCGAGTTCGAGGCCGGAGCCGCGGCGGCGAAGCGCGGCACGCGGCCCGACGGGAGCCCCTACCTCGCCTTCACCGGTCTCGGCACCTTCGCCGAGACCTTCACCGCGAGCGAGCACTCCGTCGTGCGCGTGGAGACCGACCTCCCCGACGAGCAGCTCGCGCTGATCGGCTGCGGCGTGACGACCGGGCTCGGCGCCGCGCTCAACACCGCGCGCGTCGAGCCCGGGTCGACGGTCGCGGTCGTCGGCTGCGGCGGCGTCGGACAGGCGATCGTGCAGGGCGCGCGCATCGCGGGGGCGTCCCGCATCGTCGCGATCGACCGGGTCGCGATGAAGCGCGAGCAGGCGCTCGCCTTCGGCGCGACCGACGCGGTCGACCCCTCGGGCGGGGACGCCGCGCGACAGGTGAAGCGTCTCACCGGCGGCCGCGGTGCCGATTACGCGTTCGAGGCGGTGGGGCTTCCCGAGACGATCCGCGAGGCGTGGGCGATGGCGCGCAAGGGCGGCACGGTCGTCGTCGTCGGCATGGCGCGGGTCGACGCGCAGGTCACCCTCCCCGCGTTCGGACTCTTCTACGACGAGAAGCGCATCCTCGGCAGCAAGTACGGCTCGGCCCGCGTGCGGCGCGACTTCCAGCGCTTCGTCTGCCTGATCGAAGCCGGGCGCCTCGACGTCGGCGCGATGGTCTCGCGTCGGATCCGGCTCGAGGAGGTGAACGACGCGTTTCGCGCGATGGAGTCCGGCGAGGTGATCCGCAGCGTGATCGCCTGAGCCGCCGCGTCGACGCGGCCCGCCCGACCCGCGTTCGCCGGCCCGCAGGCCCCGGCGGACCCGGCCATGGGGCCCGACGGACAGCGCCCGGTGGGCCGCGAGCGCCGCGCCCGCCTCCCCGAAGGGAGTTCGGCCCGCGCGGTGCTTCGTGCTACACCCGCGGGGCGCGCGGGGGTTCCTCCCCGCGACGGGGAGGTGGCGGATGGGAGGGTTCTCACGGGGCGCGCGCGCCCGCATCGCGGTGGCGGGGCTGCTCGCCCTGCAAGTCGGCCCGGTCGGAGTCGCTTCCGCGGAGACCGCGTGGATCGCGGGCGGACAGCAGGTCAACGTGCGGCGCGCGCCCGACGTCGACGCGCGGGTTCTCGGCTACGCCGCCCCGGCCGAGAGGGTCGAAGTGCTCGAGACCTCGGGGGGCTGGTCGCACGTGAAGACGAACGACGGGACCGAGGGTTGGGTCGCGTCGTCGAGGATCCAGACCGATCCCCCGCCGGCCGCGCGCGCCGCGGCGATGACGCAGGAGATCGAGGAACTGCGGACGAAACTCGTGAAGGAAGGCGACGCCTCGAAGCAGTTGCGAGCGAAGGTCGACTCGTCCGATGCGAAGGCCCGTGAGCAGCAGGCGGAGATCGACCGATTGCTCGCTGCGCAGCAGTCGGTCCACCGCGAAGCCCGCAACCGCGAGTGGCTGACCGGGGCGGGCATCCTGCTCGCCGGCATGGCGCTCGGCGCGATCCTCTCGCGGATGGGAGGACGGCGCGCGGGACCGCAGCGCTTGAGGCTTTGACGCCCTGCGGGATCAGCCCGCGAACGGCGGAAGGACGGCCACGCCGCCCTCCATCCGCAGCGCAGAGAGCGGCGTGCCCTCCGGCACGGGGGTCCGTCCGTCCCGGCGGGTGAGCGCGAGTCTCGTGTGACCGCGGAGAAGGTCCGCGAGCTGCTGCTCGAGCTCCCTCTGCCTCGGCTCCGGCAACTTGCCGAAGGCCTCGCGGCCCCTGCACCTCGGAAAGCCGCTGCAGCCCAGCCAGGGGCCACGCTTGCCCTCGCGCAGGTTCATCGGGGCGCCGCACTTCGAACACGCGATGTCGGTGACGAGCGGAGGCGGCGCCGGGAACCTGAGCGCTCCCTTGCGATCGACGTTCAGGATGAAGGACGGCGGCTCCGACGGGACTCCGCTCGAAGCCTTTCCGCGCGCAGGCTTCGGCGGGCGGGGCTTGTCCTCGACCAGGAAGTCGCCGAAGCGTCCGGTGCGCTTCACCATCGGGACGCCCGCCGGTGAGAGCAGGTCGATCTGCTCCGGCAGCAGCGGTCGCCGCTGACGGTCGACCGGCATGGCGAAGGTGCAGGCCGGCTTCTCCTTCGGCTTCGCCTTCTTCGTGGACTTCTTCGCCGCCTTCTTCGCCGTGCGGCCCTTGCTCGCGGCCGGCTCGGCCGGCTCCTCGACCACCTTCTCGTTGTAGCCGCTGCAGGAGAGGAACTCGCCCTTCCCGCCGAGGCGGAATTCGAGCCGTCGACCGCACTCCGGGCAGGCGTAGGGAGACGGTTCCGATTTCGCCTTCTCGTGGGGCTCCTGCAGGGCCGACTCGAGCTTGGGCTCGAGTTCCCCGTGAAACTCGCGGAGCACCTCGGTCCACTTCTTCGTGCCCTGCGCGACCTGGTCGAGCTCCTGCTCGATCTCCCGCGTGTAGCCGATCTCGATGAACTGGTCGCGGAAGCCCCGCTTGAGGAAGCCCGTCACGGCCTCCCCGAGCGCGGTGGCGTGAAAGCGTCGTTCCTGCTGGGTCACGTAGCCGCGGTTCTCGATGACGTTGATGATGCTCGCGTAGGTGGAGGGGCGGCCGATGCCCTCCTCCTCCATCTTCTTCACGAGCGTGGCCTCGGTGTAGCGCGGCGGCGGGGCCTGGAACTTCTGCCGCGGGTCGATGGAGAACGGGGCGACCACGTCCCCCTTCGAGATCTCCGGCAGCACCTGGTCGCCGTCGTCGCGCGGGGTCCCGGTGACGCGGTAGAAGCCGTCGAACTTGAGCACCCGCCCGTTGCCCTTGAAGACGGCCCCGGTGTCGCGGTCGCTTCGGCGCAGCCGCACGGCGGTCGAGTCCCACTCGGCGTCGGTCGCCTGGCAGCCGAGGAAACTCTGCCAGATGAGCCTGTAGACCTTGTACTGCTCGTCGGTGAGAGCCGACGCGATCAGGTCGGGCTCGCGAGCAGGGTCGGTCGGGCGAATCGCCTCGTGCGCCTCCTGGGCGTTCTCGTTCGAACTCGCATAGACCCGCGGTTTGTCCGGGACGTAGGCTGCGCCGTGCTTGTCCTGCAGGTAGCGGCGGGCCATGTCGACGGCCTCGCGCGAGAGGTTCGTCGAATCGGTCCGCATGTAGGTGATGAGGCCCACGCGGCCTTCGTCCGGCAGGTCGATGCCCTCGTAGAGCTGCTGCGCGATCCGCATGGCGCGGTCGGTGGACATGCCGAGCCGGCTCGACGCCGCCTGCTGGAGCGTGCTCGTGATGAGCGGGGGTGACGGCCTGGATTTCGTGCGGGTGACGTCGATCGACTCGACGGCGTAGCGGGCCCCGGGGTCGGGCCTGCCGGAGATCCGCACGACGTTCCGGCCGCGACCCTTTCCGTCGTCGGCGCTCTCGCGGTCCACCTGCGGATCGAGCAGGCCCACGGCCTCGGCAGCACCCCGGGCTGCCCCGGCGAGGTCGACGTCCGAGGTGTTGCCGGCCTCGATGGCGAACGGCTTGCCCCCCAGTTCGACGAGGTCGCAGGAAAAAGCTCGACGATCCGCGAGCCAGGCCGTCCGGTCGCGGACGAGAGGCGGCCGATTGCGCTCGTCGCGGCGCGCCATGAACTCGGACCATTCGGCGTGCAGACCGGCAGCCCGGGCCACGTCGAAGGTCATGGCGGCCGTCACTTCCCACGACTCCGACGGCGTGAACGCGCGGATCTCCTGCTCGCGGTCGACGACGATCCGAGCGGCCACGCTCTGCACGCGGCCGGCCGACAGCCCGCCGGCCACCTTCTTCCACAGGACCGGCGACACCCGGTAGCCGACGATGCGGTCGACGATGCGACGGGCCTGCTGGGCTTCCACCCGGGGCATGTTGATCGCGCGCGGCTCCTCGAAGGCCCGCTTCACCTCGGACTTCGTGATGGCGTCGAACGTGACGCGCTTGGCGTGGAGGGGATCGACGCCCAGCACCTGGGTCAGGTGCCAGGCGATGGCCTCTCCCTCGCGGTCGAGGTCGGTCGCGAACCAGATCTCGCGGGCCCCCTTGGCGAGCTTCCGCAGTTCCGCCACCGTCTTCGTCTTGTCGGCGTCGATCTCGTAGGTGGGCGCGAAATCGTGCTCGAGGTCGACGCCGGGCACCAACTCCTTCGAGCCCTTCGCGGACCGGCCCGGCAGGTCGCGGATGTGGCCCACCGACGCCTTCACGACGAATCCCGGGCCGAGGTACTTCTCGATGGTCTTCGCCTTGGCCGGGCTCTCGACGATCACGAGGTCGTAGTCGCCCGCCGGGGGGCGAGTCGACTCGGCCCGACCCGTGGAGCGGGGGGAGGCCCTCCGGGAACGCGTCTTGGTGGCCCCCTTCTCCATCGTCGTCCGATCCCCCCCTTCCCGAGAGGCGACGGGCTAACTCCGGTTTCGGGGTCCGTCAATCCTGCCCCCCGGCGGGGCCACCGGCCGAGGATGCCCTGGCGAGGCTGCCGGCCGGCCCGCGAAGCACCTCCCCGCGGACCTCCAGGTCCAGGAGATCTCGAAGGATTCCGGGCACTTCCCGGCCGAGACGGAGGGCGATCGCATCGACGCTCGAAGCGCCTTCGGAGATGGCCTCGAGAATTTTGACGCAGGGCTCCGACAGCCCGCCGGCTCGCCCACCGGGGCCGGGCCCGGACACCCCGGGCAATTCCCCGAGGACGTCCTCGACCCCCTCGACGAGGCGCGCTCCCTGCTTCAGGAGCCAGTGGGGCCCGCGCGACCGGGGCGAGGTGACCGGACCGGGCACGGCGAAGACCTCCCTCCCCTGTTCGAGGGCGTGACGGGCGGTCGAGAGGGAGCCGCTTCGGTGCGTCGCCTCGACCACCACCACCCCCAGCGAGAGGGCCGAGAGGATCCGGTTCCGCGCGGGGAAGTGGTGGGCCAGCGCCGGGGTCCCGGGCGCCTGCTCGCCGAGCACGAGCCCGGTCGCGAGGATCTCCGCGCGGAGCCGGGCGTTCGTCCTCGGGTAGTCGACGTCGGTGCCGCAGCCGATCACCGCGAAGGTCGTGCCCCCGGCGTCGAGGGCCCCTCGGTGAGCCGCGGCGTCGATGCCCACGGCGAGTCCGCTCAGGACCACCACCCCGGCCTCCGCGAGCCGACGGCCGAGATCCCGCGCGACGGCGAGTCCGTAGGCCGTCGCGTCGCGTGCCCCGACGATCGCGACGGCAGCCGGCCACGGGCTCCCGCTCGCGAGTTCACCGGCCCGTGCACCGAGAAGATGGAGAGCAGTCGGCGCATCCGCGAGGCGGCGCAGGCTCTCCGGGTAGCCGCGGTCGCGTTCCGTCAGTCGGATCTCGTTCACGACACCGGACTAGGCGAGCGATGCCGACGGGGCCATGTCGCGGCGTGCATGAATCCGGAGTCGACGCGAGCGCGGCTCTCGCCCGGCTCCCACGGCCTGCGCGAGTCGTCGACCGCGGATCGCTCCGCGTTCAGGAACGTTCGAAATGGAAGAACTGGTGGTAGGGATTCTCGGGAACCCGGAAGGTCTTCAGGAGGCGCGCCTCGGATCCGAAATCGGCGACGATGCGACGAAGCGGAAAACCGGGTCGGCCGATCTCCCAGCGATGGGACGGGATCATCTTCCCGAGAGGGGGCAGGGGAGACGGGGCCACGGCTCGAAACGTGCCGAGAATCGGCATCGAGAGGATCATCGAGAGCCCCCACCGCGCATGGGGCAGGCTCAGCAGCACGTCGCGGCGCGACACCCGGCAGAGCTCCCGAAATCCGAGCCGGGCCTCCTCGTAGGGCAGGTGCTCGAGCACCTGGAACGCGCAGGCGAGGTCGACTACGCGGTCGGGCAGGGGAATCCTCTGGACGCTCGCGACGATGTCCGGGCCCAGGTCCTCGGCCGGGTCGACCGACCGGTAGTGGATCCCCATGCCGCGACACAGGAACCCCATCAGCCCGTTTCCCACGCCGACTTCCAGCATCTCCCGGGGCCCGCACGCGGAAACGAGGCTCGCCTGGTGCCAGAAGCTGCACCACCGCCCCTTCGTCATGTAGCCGTCGAACGCGTAGCGGCTCGCCGGCACCTGCGAGGCTCCCGGGATCGGATCCGAAGGTCCCGGGCCGTCGTCCCTCGTCATGTCCGCTCGCTACCCGCAACGCTCTCCGACGGCAAGAGTTCGTCGAAGGCACGGTGCAGTCGCTCGCGCATGGAGGTGCCGTCGACCTGCACCGCGACGTCGTCGAGGGCACCGCATTGCGCGAGGCCCGCGCCGGTCGTCGCCGCCTGCCCGAGACCCAGGTCGCGCAGGACGCCCGACAGTTTCGCACCGGGCGGCCCGTCGGCGACGGGCAGGACTCGGGCGCCCTGGCTGGCCGCCATCAGGATCGCGTGGAGCCGGTTGCTCACGACGACCGGGACTTCGCGGTAGAAGGCGAGACACGCCTCGACGTCCGCGTGCAGGTCGAGGACGGGCTCGACCGCGTAGCCGTCCGCGCGCAGGCGCGCGCCGAGGGCCTCCATCCCGGGGCGATCGCGGGCGACCTGCACGACGGGGCGCCAGCGAACCTCGACTCCCGATCGCCGCGCGAGTTCCAG
>JAGWVP010000111.1 GCA_018970825.1 bacterium
CGGCGCTGGCTGTGGCCCTTCACTCTCGCGCAGAACGGCCTGCACCTCCTCTACGCGTGGCTCGCGATGATCCCGGCCTCGCGACACCCGGGGTCGCTCGTCACGTCCTCGGTCATCGCCGTCGAGCAGTTCGGGGCCGGGCTCGGAACGGCGGTGCTGATGGTCTACATCATGCGGTGCTGCAGTCCGCTCCACAAGGCGGCGCACATGGCGATCCTGACCGCGCTCATGAGCGTGAGCTTCACGATCGCGGGCGTGTGCAGCGGGTTCCTCGCCGAGTCGATGGGCTTCGCGAACTATTTCCTCTTCACCTTCTTCGTCACGATTCCCTCGATGGCGCTCATGTTCTTCCTGCCGCACCTCGAGGACCCGGCGCCGCCGTCGCCCGGCCGGTCGGCGTAGGCGCGGGGCGGGCCGGAGGCCCGCGAACCGGTCGCGCAGTCGGCTCCCGGGGCCCGTCCTGACTGGACTTTTCGGGCCCCGGCCGCGATACCTTCTCCCGATGGCCAGGCTGATCACGCGCCTCTCCGCACGTCTCGACGAACGCTTCTCCCCGGTGCTCTCCTCCCTCGACGAGGGCGTGGCGGGCCTGCGCGGGTTCGGGGCCGACGCGGGCGCCCGCGCGCTCGCGGACGGTCTCGCGAACCTGCGCGGCGACGTCGAGACGCTGCGGGCGAAGATCGCCGCCCAGCACTCCTACGTGCTCCTGTTCGGCCCCCTGAAGAGCGGCAAGTCGACGCTCATGAACGCGCTCTCCGGGGCCTACGTGAGCGAGGTGACGAGCCTGCCGGCCTACCCGTGCATGGTCTACGTCGGCCACGGCGACCGGGTCGAGGTCGTGACCACGCGCTGGGACGGGTCGACCGAGCGCACGGGCGACCTGGACTCGATCCGCTCGAGCCTCGCCCTCGCGCACGGGGAACTCGCCCGGGCGATCCGGGAGGCCGAGACCCGGGGCGACGAGTTCGACCCGGCGATCCACCTGCCTCGCGCCATCCGTCGGATCGACGTCCGGCTCCCGGCCCCCGAGCTTCGCGAGTCGGGCACGATGCTGGTCGACACGCCCGGCCTCTACACGAAGATGCGCTTCGGCTACGACCACCTGACGCGCGAGTTCAAGCTCGCCTCGGCGAGCGCGATCTTCGTCGTGAAGACCGACAACCTGTTCCTCGAACAGGTGTTCGCCGAGTTCGAGGACCTGCTGCGGCTCTTCACCCGCATCTTCCTCGTCGTGAACCTCGACACGAACAAGCGCGACCTCGAGCCGGGCGGCCAGCTCGGTCCGAGCCTCGAGCGCCGCGACCCGGGCCAGATCCTCGCGGCCTTCGAGGACCTCGCGATGAGCCCCACGCTGCGGCGCGCGCGCGACGAGGGCCGGCTCTCGATCTATCCGATCGACCTGCTGCACGCGGCGAGCGCGAGGCTCCGCGACGCGGGCGCCCCGGCCGTCGAGCCGGTCCCCGGCGTCGACGGGCTCTCGGGCGCCGAGGCGTTCGAGCGCTTCCGCGCGGATCTCTCCTCGTACCTGAACAGCCACGAGGCGATGCACCTCTTCGTGCGCGACACGTTGCGGCAGTCGCGTCGAGTGCTCGACGGCGTCTCCGGGCTCGCCTCGGGCGAGGGGCGACGCGTCGCCGACGCGCTCGTCGGCGACGCGGAGGCGGAGCATCGTCGCTGGGTCGCCCGCGCCGCGGCCGCCGGACGCCTGCGCCTGGCCTCGCTCGAGAGCGGACTCGAGCCGTCGCGCGAGCCGGTGCTCGAGGCGACGCGCGAGGCGAGCGCGGAGGCGCGTCGCCGCGCGGGCGAGCGCATCGACGAGGTTCTCGACCGCTGGTTCGAATCCGACCGGAGTCTCTCGCAGCTGCTGGGCGAAGATCTCGTCCCGGCTCTCGACGCCTGCCGCGAGGATCTCTCGTGGGTGGCGCGCGACGCCGCGCGTGCGGTGGTCGGGGGGGAAGCCGCCCTCGCGAACCTGCTCGGCGTCGCGGCCGCGGACTTCGCGACGGTCAAGATGCCGCTCGCCGAGGTGGTGCGCGAAGGACTGTCGACGACTCCGCCCATCCCGAGCGGGAAGAGCGCGATCGTCTCGGTGCCGACGGGGCTCGTGCCCGTGCGCCGCAGCCTGCTCGACTGGCTGCTCCTGCGCGGTCCGGTCCGGATGCGCCGGGCGCTCTTCGGGCCGGAGGAGTCTCCGACCAGGCCGGTGCCGGTCGTCGTGAAGCAGCGACGCCTCGGGGCAGCGGCCCGCTCGGCGCTCGGCAGTGCGCTCCACGTCCGGCTCGACCGCTTCTTCGCCGACGCACTGTCGCAGTCGGCCATCTCTGCGTTCGGAGCGTCCGCGACCGACGCCGTCGCGTCGGTCCGCGGCGCGATCGACCGCGAGGTGGATCGTGCCGCCGCGGGCGTCGAGACGTCGCAGGCGGCGATCGCGAGCCGCACCGCGCTGCGCGAGGGGCTCGCGCGCCTCGCCGGGCGCTCGGTCGACGCCGCCTCGGGCATCGAGGACCTCGTCTCCGAGATGGGAGTCCCGGCCGCCCCGCCCGCCGCCGCGGCGAGCACGGGAGACGACGCGGGCAAGGTCGTCTCCGGCGATCCCGAGGCGTGAGGCGGCGGAGACGGGAGGCCGGGTGAAGGCGCGCTGGTTCGCGATCCCGCTCCTGCTCTGGCTCGGCTGGGGGCTCTGGTCCTCCGGGCTCGATCACCCTTGGCGCCTCATGTTCGAGTCGGGGGGGCAGTTCTTCTCGGGCGTCGCGCGCGTCCACGTCGAGAAGGGCCTCGGCTTCACGCGCGGCCAGGACTGGATCCTCAACGAGGACAATCCCTACGAGTGGAAGGGGTCGGACCCGGGCGAGGCGCGTCCCTACGGCCATCATCCGCCGGGAGTCGGGCTCTCGCTCGCGGCGGTGTTCCGCGTGTTCGGCCAGGGCAAGGCCGCGGCGCGCACCGCTACGATCCTCTCCCACCTGGTCACGCTGCTCCTCCTGATGCTGGCGGCCGGCCGATGGACGCGAGGCTCGCCCGCGGCGATCCTGACCGGGCTCGTCGTCGTGCTCGTGCCGATGTCCGGTTTCTTCGGCCGCAACGTGAGCCACGAGTCCTGGGTGCTCCCGTGGCTCGTGCTCGCCACGATCGTCTACGTGCGACGCATCGAGCGCGGCGACGACGGTACGCCGCGCGAGGACGCCGTCGTCTGCGCCTGCATCGCGGTCGCCGCCTTCTACGACTGGCCCGGTTTCTACATGCCCCCGATCCTCGTGCTCGCGGAGATCCTGCGCGGACGCCCCTTCTCCCGGCTCGCGAAGATGCTCGTCGCGACGACGGTCGCGCTCTCGGTCGTCGTGCTGGGGCACCTCGCGTGGGCGGCTCCCGACGGGTTGCACCTTCTCACGTCGGGCGCGGAGAAGCGGGTCGACCCGCGCGTCATGGGCTTCACGCGTCGCGACTGGCTGCAGCGCGTGTGGGACTTCACGACGCAGACCTACACCCTGCGCGTCGTCTGGCCCGCGCTCGCGGTCGCCGCCGCGTGGTTCCTCGCGGCGGCCGGCCGACGGTTCCGCGGCGTCGGCCCGGCCGGCGCCTTCGTCGCGATCTGGGCGCTCTTCGGCGCGATCCACGTCGCGGCCTTCCCCGGCGGCTCCTGGGTTCACCCCTACTGGATGTTCTACTGGATGCCGGCGATCGCGATCTCGGCCGGCGTCGGCGCGGGGCGCCTCTGGGAAATCGACGTCCCTGTCGTCCGCGAGGCGATCCGGGTCGCGATCGCGGGCTGGATCGCGGCGGTCGGCTGTGCCGGGCACGCGACGCTCACCTGGTGGCTCGCGGTCGGCGCGCACCCGACCGGCAACCCCTTCGTCGAGTGGTCGCCGCAGTCGCCGCTCCACCTCGTGTGCCACTGGGTCGACCGGTGGGGCGCGTGGTGGCCGTTCGCCGGCGGTGCGGCCCTGCTCGCTTCGCTCGGCCGCGCGCTTCCCGTCCTCGCCCGGAGCCACCCCCGGGAGGCCGCGGGCTGGGCCGCGGGCCTCGCGCTGCTCGCGTGGCTGCGCTTCGCCGGCCCGCGCGACGCCCGCCTGCGCGCGGCGGCGCTCGCGGCGGCGCTGCTCGCGATCCTCCTGCCGATCACGCCGCGCGAGTCGATCCACGACGCCGCGATCCGGCTCGCCTCGGCCATGCTCCACGGCCACGTCTCGCTGCCCGAGCGGCTCACCTGGCTCGAGATGTTCAAGTTCGGCGACCGCTTCTACTTCCCCTACCCGCCGATGACGAGCATGGTGCTCGTGCCGTGGGTCGCGGCGACCTTCGGCCACGGCAGCCAGGCGCTCGCGAACACGCTGTTCATCGTCGCTTCGGCGGTGCTCCTCCACGAGCTCGTGCGCTCGCTGCCCGCGGTCGCGCCGTGGGCGCTGCACGCGGCGTTCGCCTACGCGATCTGCACGCCGCTCCTCTACTCGGCCGGGGTCGGCAACGTCTGGCTGCTCATGCACAGCGAGGCGAACTTCTTCCTGCTGCTCGCGCTCTGGCTCGGACTGGTCCGGGGAGCGATCGCCCGGGCGGGGTTCTTCCTCATGACCGGCGCGCAGTGCCGCTACTCCGTCATCTTCGCCGGGCTCGTGTTCGCGCTGCGCTTCCTGCACGACTCGCCCTGGGTCTCGCGCTGGCGGGACACGGCGGCGAAGCTCGTCCGCTTCTGCCTGCCGATGACGATTCCGCTCGCCGCGACGCTCCTCTTCCAGTGGCAGGCGTTCGGCAACCCGCTCCAGACGGCGTACACGCTGAGTTGGCAGGAGTGGGGCCCGCACGGCCCCGACTTCGCGCCGCACTACTTCTGGAACAACTTCCGGACGTACATGTTCACCCTGCCCGAGTTCCTGATCGGGTTCCCGTGGGTCCGCTTCCCTCCCTACGGCCAGTCGATCTGGTGGATGAGCCCGTTCTTCCTCGGCCTCTTCGTGGCGAGGGTCGGGCTCCGCTGGGTGCGCGAGTTCCTGCCGTCGATCGCGCTCATGGCGCTGTTCTACAACTTCTACTGGTGGAGCGGGTTCGCGCAGTACGGGACCCGCTACGTGCAGGACGCCTACCCGCTGCTCGTGCCGGTCGCGTTCTCCGCGTTCACCCGCGAGGGCGAGGGCTGGGCGCGCGCGCTGCAGTGGCTGCTGCTGCTCGCCTTCGCGTTCAACGCCTACGGCGCCTGGGTCATGCTGGCGAACCCGCAGTGAGCCCGGGACGCGTCCACTTCGGCCGGATCGACCAGGTCCGGGGCGCGGCCGCGCTCGCGGTGGTCGCCTGCCACTTCGCGGTCTCGGCCTACGTGAACGTCCCGAACGCAGGGGGCACGCCCTGGCGGCTCGTCGGCGACGTGCTCGCCTTCGGCTACCTCGGCGTGCCGCTCTTCTTCGTCGTGAGCGGCCTCTGCATCCACCTGCCGCAGGCGCGGGAACTCGCGGCGACGGGCGCGACCGATCCCGACTGGGGCGCCTTCTTCCGACGGCGCTTCTGGCGGCTCTACCCGCCCTACGTGACGGCGCTGCTGGTCGCGGCGGTCCTGCTGCTTCTCGCGACCGGTCGCCTGCCGGTACCGTGGCCGGCGATCGCGGCACAGGCCTTCCTCGTCCACACGCTCCACCCGGCGAGTTTCGACGGCCTGAACCCGCCGGCCTGGACGCTCGCGGTCGAAGCGCAACTCTACCTCGTCTACCCGGTCCTGCTCGCGCTCTTCGTGCGCTTCCGGGCGTGGGGCGGGCTCGCGATCGTGCTCGCGGCGACGATGGCCTGGCGGATCGGGCTCAACTTCGTCGACGTGCCCCGCGAGTGGGGGGGCCTGCTCTGGGAGTTCTTCCTGCCGCGCTGGTTCGAGTGGGCGCTGGGCGCCCTGCTCGCGGCCTGGGCGGTGGGGGATGCCCGCCTGCCGGCCGCGCTTCGCAGTCCCTGGACGGCGCTCGCGTTCCTCGGGCTCGGGGTGTTCCTCGAGTGGCACGCCTGGCGCCGGGGCGTCTACTCGTTCAAGGAGCCGATCTACGGGATCGCCTTCGCCGTCTTCGTTGCGTGGCTCCTGCACGGCGAGTCCGAGCGCGATCCCGGCCATCGGCCCGGGCGGCTCGCGCTCTGGCTGCAGGACGTCGGCGCCTGGTCCTACAGCCTCTACCTGCTCCACCGGCCGATCCAGCTCGCCTTCGAGCCGCTGTGCCGCCGGGTGGCGACGATGCCGTTCGTCGTCGAGCACCGGATCCCGACGAGTCTCCTCGTCATGGCCGCGACGACGCCTCTCGTGATGTGGGCCTCGCGGCTCTTCTACCGCTGGTGCGAGGAGCCTTGCATCGGGATCGCGAAGCGGGTCGGCTCGAGCCGCCGCGAGGCCGAGCCGGCCACGCCGGTCGCACTCACCAGCCGCTGACGAGGCGGACGAGTCCGATCGCGGCGCCGGCCGCGAGCACCGCGATCACGTGCAGGTGCAGGCGGGCGAGTGCGGCGAAGGCCGAGACCGCGAGCGCGAGGGAGACCCAGTCCGGCGAACGACCGGTCGCGGGCAGGGCCATCGCCGTCGCGAAGGCGACGCCGAGTTCGAGGATCACGCCCACGACCGCCGCCGTGATGCAGGAGAGCGCGGCGTCGAGGCGCGCGTTGCCCCGCAGACGCTCGACGTGGGGAGCGCCGACCAGGATGAAGAGGAAGCAGGGCAGGAAGGTCGTCCACGTCGCGACGAGCGCGGTCGAGACCGCCGTGCCCGCCTGCCCGAGCGGGCCGGGATGGTTCCAGCCGGCGAGGAAGGCGACGAACTGCAGGACCATGACGAGCGGTCCCGGGGTCGTCTCCGCGAGGGCCAGGCCGGCCATCGCCTGCTCGCGGGACAGCCACCCGAGCGGCCCGGTCGCGACCCGCGTGACGTAGCCGAGCACCGAGTAGGCGCCGCCGAACGTGACCAGGGCGGCCTGCGTGAAGAAGCGGTAGGCGACCGCCTGCAGGCTCTCGCGGCCGAGGCCCAGGGTGATCGCGAGGTAGGGCAGGGCCCAGAGCGTCCCGAACGCGGCGAGCAGGCGGCGGGTGCGGCCCGCGGAAGGTCGCACGTGCCCGGGCAGGGCAAGGTCGTCGCGCACCGAAGTGGTCGGAGCGGGGGCCGAGCCGTCGGGCGACGACGACGCGACCGGAACGTTCGCGAGCAACCGGGGAGCGAGTGCCTGCAGCACGAGCCCGAGCAGCCCGGCGGCGACCACGACCACCGGAAACGGCACGCCGAGCAGGTGGATCGCGAGGAAGGAAGCGACCGCGATCGCGACGTGGATCGGCCGTCGCAGGGCTCGCTTCGAGATCCGCTGCAATGCCTCCGCAACCAGGGCCACGACCACGGGCTGGAGTCCCTGGAAGGCGGCGGCGACCGCGGGCAGTGTCCCCCAGGCCGCGTAGGCCCACGAGAGGCCGAGCAGCAACGCGATCGACGGCAGCACGAAGAGCGTGCCGGCGACGACGCCGCCGGCCGTGCCGTGCAGGAGCCAACCGACGTAGGTCGCGAGCTGCTGCGCCTCGGGGCCCGGCAGGAGCATGCAGAAGCCGAGCGCGTGCAGGAAGCGCTCCTCGGAGATCCAGCGGCGCTCGTCGACCAGCTCGCGGTGCATGAGCGCGACCTGGCCCGCGGGGCCGCCGAACGAGACGCACCCGAGCCGCGCCCAGTAGCGCGTCGCCTCCGCGAAGCCGACGTCGGGCGTTGCCCCCGCGGGTTCCGCCGGGCCCGGTGCATGGCCGGGACCCGGCCGGGCGGCGCTCGATTCCACGCCGCCGTCCTAGCCCCGGGATCCTCGCGACGCGAGGATCCCGGTCATTGCGGTCACTGGTAGCGGGTGGCCCCGAACCAGCCCGTCCGGCGTCCCCGGCGCCCGCTCGACGCCGCGTCCTGGTCGGGGCGCGCGGCCCGGCCGTGCGAGGTGCCGCGACCGGGTGCGCCCGTCGCCTCGCCGCGCGCGCCGGCGTTCGCCTGCGGGTGCGTCCGCTCCGCGGGGTGCGCGTGCCCGGGCGAGCCGCCGGCGGTCGCATGACGTCGCCCCGGGGCCTGTGTCTCGCCGGTCCGACGGCTTCGCTCCTGCGCGGGGTGCATCGATCCGCGCGCGGGCGACGGCGAGGACGAGCGCGGCTCGCCCGCCGACGAAAAGCGGCTGCGCACACCCGGCGCCGGGGTGCCCCGCGACGGGCGGGCATCGTGCGAGGCGTCGCGTCCCTCGACGCCTCGCGGACGCGCCGCGTGAGCGGAGCGTCCCTGCGCCCCGCTCGCAACGTACGGATGCGACGGGCGAACGTCTCGGCCGCGCGGGCCGCCGGTGCTCCGCGCGTGCGTCGCGGCGGCGCCGTGGCTCCCGCCCTGACGGCTGACGCGAGCGGAACCCGTGTCGTCCGCGTGCTCGGCATGCGCGGGGCGCTCCGCGCGCTCGGGCGGCGCGATCCTCGTGCGGACGCCCGGCGCAGCCGGGGCCGGCTCGGACTCGACCTGCGGCAGCGGCGGCAGGGGGAGCCGCTGCAGGCGTCGCCCGATCACCCGCTCGACCTGCCGGATCGTGCCCT
>JAGWVP010000112.1 GCA_018970825.1 bacterium
TCGTCGTCGCGGCGAACCCGAGTCGCGGCCTCGACCTCGCCGCGACCGCCTCGGTGCGCGCCCGCCTGCGCGCACTCGCCGGGGCGGGTGCTGCCGTCGTCGTCTTCTCCTCGGACCTCGACGAGGTCGAGGAACTCGCCGGGACGGTCGCCGTGCTGTTCCGCGGACGGCTTCTGCGGGCATCCGCGCCGCGGCCCGCCCGCGACGAGATCGGCCGCCTCATGGCGGGACTCGGGGTGGCGGCGTGAACCGCCTCTCCGGGCTCCTCCTGCGTCTCTTTCCCGCCGCTCTCGCGATCGCGGTCGCGCTCGGGCTCGCGGCGATCGTGGCCGCGGTCGGCGGACATGCACCCGGGCGCGCGGTGGGCGCGCTCGTCTCGGGCAGCCTCGGCTCGGCCGAGAACGTGGCCGACGTGCTCGTGCGCGCGACGCCGCTCGTCCTGACCGGTGCGGCGGTGATGCTCGCGTTCCGGAGCGGCATCTTCAACATCGGTGCCGAGGGACAGTTCCTCGCGGGTGCGCTAGCCGCGGGAGTGGTCGGTACGAAGACGGGACCGTTCCCGGGACAGGCGCTGGTCGCGCTGCTCGCCGGTGTGCTCGCGGGTGCAGCCTGGGCCTCGCTGCCGGCGCTGCTGCGGATCCGCCGCGGCGTGAGCGAGGTCATCACGACGATCCTGCTGAACTTCATCGCCCTCTACCTGGTCTCGTTCGCGGTGAACGGACCGCTCCAGGAGAAGAGCCGGACCTACCCGCAGTCCGACGCGCTCGCGTCCACGGCGGATCTCTGGCGGCTCGCGCCCTCGATCGACGACCGCCTGCACGTCGGCGTGCCGTTCGCCTTGCTGGTCGCGATCGCCGCGGGTGCGCTGCTCTCGCGGACGAGCCTCGGGCTGCGCCTGCGCGCGGCAGGCCTGAACGCGGACGCGGCGCGGCTCGCGGGCTTCCCGGTCGTGCGCGACCTGGCGCTCGCGTTCGCGCTCTCCGGCGCGATCGCCGGGTTGGGCGGTGCCGTCGAGCTCTGCGGCGTGACCCATCGCCTCTACGAGAAGCTCTCGCCGGGCTACGGCTACACGGCGATCGCGGTCGCGCTGCTGGGCGGCCTGCGCGTTCCGGGAATGGTCGCGGGCGCGCTCTTCTTTGCGGCGCTGGGCGCCGGCGCGAGCTCGATGGAACGCACCGTCGGCGTCTCGGCGGTGCTCGCGGTCGCGGTGCAAGGGGCAACGCTGCTCGCGGTCGCGATCCTCGGGACGCCCGCGGTCGTGCGACGGCTCGAGCGCGCCGGGCTCCGCCGCACCGCGGCCACGGGGGAGGCGTCGTGATCGTCGACTTCCTCGCGGCCGGGCTCGCGCTCGGCACGCCGATCCTGCTCGCCGCACTCGGCGAGCTGCTCGTCGAGCGCTCGGGCGTCCTCGACATCGGCCTCGAGGGAACGATGCTCGTCGGCGCCTTCGCGGCGGCCGTGGCGGCGCAGCAGGCCGGGACCCCGCTGCCGGGCGTGCTCGCGGCGGCGGCTGCGGGCATCGCGGTCGCACTGCTGTTCGGCACGGCGGCCGTGCTGCTCGGCGCCGACCAGATCATCGTCGGCACGGCGATCAACCTGCTCGCGCTCGGCGGCACGGGCGCGCTCTACCGCGAGGTCTACGGCGAGACCGGGACCTCGCTCGTGCTGCCGACGCTGCCGCGCATCGAGCTGCCGGTCCTCTCGAAGCTGCCGGTCGTCGGACCCGTCCTCTTCTCGCAGCATGCGCTCGTCTACCTGGCCCTCCTGCTGGTGCCGGCGATGGCCTTCTTCCTCGCGCGCACCGGGCTCGGGCTCCGGGTCCGCGCGCTCGGCGACCATCCGCGTGCGGCCGAGAGCCTGGGTCTCCCCGTCCGGCGGGACCGGATGATCGTGCTCGCGGTCGCGGGCGCGCTGGCCGGGCTCGCGGGTGCCGCCCTCTCGCTCGCGAGCGCCGGAAGCTTCGTCGAGGGCGTGACGGCGGGGCGCGGGTTCGTCGCGCTCGCGGTGGTCGTGTTCGGCCGCTGGTCGCCGTGGGGCGTGCTCGCGGGATCGCTGCTGTTCGGCGTCGCCTCGGCCCTGCAGTTCCAGTTCCAGGCGACCGCGATCCGCCTGCCCTACCAGCTCTTTCTCATGCTGCCCTACGTGCTCACGCTGCTCGCCCTGCTGCTGCCGCGCGGGCTCGCGCGGGCGCCGCTCGCGCTCGGCGCGAGCTACGAGCGCGACTGACGCGTCAGCCCTGCGGGCCCTCGGGCTCCTCGGCCTCGATCGAGTCGGGTGCGGCCCGGCTGCTCCAGAACGTCCCCTTCGCGAGGTACCAGACGAAGGCGCCCGCGGCGGCGTACATGAGCACGCCTTCGACCAGTCCGAGCCCGCCGCCCAGCACCATCACGGTCACGACGAGGATCGTCGAGACGACCGCGACGACCTTCTCGATGCGCTCCTCGCGGTTGCGCTCGGCGGCGACGAAGTCCGCGACCTCGGCACCGCAATCGGGACACCGCCCGGCCGGCTTGCGCACGAGCGGCTTGCCGCAGCCCGGGCATGGCGGACGACTCACGACCGGCATGAGCCGATTCATCCCGATCGACCGGGCCGGCGCAAGGGCGCCGCCCGCGTCGAGGCTCAGCCGCAGCGACGGAGCGGCTCGATCTCCTCGGTCTCGACGACCGGTGCCGACGCCGGCGTGGCCGGGGCCGCGGGACGCTTGCCCTCCGCGCGTCGCGCCTCCACTCGGCGCAGGAGAGCGTCACGCAGCCAGTCGGCGTCGATGTCGAGGACGGCGCAGACCGTCGTGAACGAGAAGAGGTCCGCGTCGTGACGGGCGCGCAGCCACGCGAGCGCGTCGCAGAACGCCTCCCGGCCCTCGGGGTCGGTCGCGTGGACCGTCTTCTGGAGGGTCTCGATCCCCTCCTGGAGCACCGCGGCCATGAGGCGCCTCTCGCCGCTCGTGCCCGCCTGGGACCGGAGCGCACCGAAGAACTGCCCCGGGAGCATGTGGTCCGGCTCGAGGCCGTCCACGCCGCGCTCTTCGGGGGTGGGGATCTGGGTTTCCATGGCCCGTCAGACGCCCCACCCCGGGGGTCTATTCGATTCGATCCCCGAAGGTGGGTTCGGGCCGGAAAAACCGTGCGAGTCCCGGGGCTTCCGGGCTCTCGGCTACCCCTCTCGCTGTACCGTGCGGGCGGCGGCCACGGGCCGTCCGCCGCCGATCCCCCCGGCCGGCAGCAGGTCCGAGAGCCGGGTCGCCGCGAACAGGTCGACCAGCCGGCGCTGGCCCTCGGCCCAGACGTGCTGCATCCCGCAGGTCGGGCTGACCGAGCACAGGCTCGGGCCGCCGGTGCAGACGTTCAGCGCGATCGGCCCTTCGACCGCCTCCATGACCTGCTTGAACGAGATCTCCGACGGGCTCCGCGTGAGCGCGTAGCCGCCGTGCGAGCCGCGGCGCGACGTCGCGACGCCGGCGTGGATCAGGTCCTGGAGGATCTTCTCGAGGAACTTCTTCGGGATCGCCTCCGACGCCGAGATGTCGGCGAGCGAGGCGGCCTGCCCCGGCTCCCTCTGCGCCAAGTGGATCGCCGCGCGCAGCGCGTAGTCGACTCTCCGGCTCACCTGCATCAGCGACATGGGCGCACCTCGTTCACGTCCGGCACCTCTAGAACTCGGGGATCTCGACGGTCACGTCGCCCCGCACGACGGCCTGGCATCCCAGCCGCGAGGTGGGCTCGAGGCCCGGCGCGAGGTCGAGCCGGTCCTCCTCGTCCTCCTGCATCGGCGAGAGGTTCTCGCCGCCCGCGCGGACGATCACGTGACAGGTCGTGCAGGCGCAGTGCCCGCCGCAGTTGTGATCGAGGGCGACGCCGGCCGCAAGCGCGACGTCGAGGATCGAGCCGGGCTTGCCGTCGTCGCCGTAGGGATAGGCGTCCTCGTCGACCTCGACGACCACGTTCGACGGGAGAAAGGTCACCTTGTGCTTCACGGCGCGATCTCCTCGACGCGCTTCGTCGCGAGCGCCGCCTGGATCGAGCGGTCCATGATCCGCTGCGCGAACGGCGTCCCCGCGGTGTTGAGCGCGTCGATCCGGTCGCGGATCAGGCCGTGGTCCTCGCCCACGCAGGCGAGCCGCAGCTCGGATGCCGCCCGCGCGATCGCCTCGCGCTCGGCTTCGTCGAGCAACTCGCGGTGGAGCTGCCCGGCCTTCTCCGTCGCGTTCAGGATCGTCTCGGCCTCGGTGCGCGCCTCGATCAGCTGTCGCACCGCGAAGTCCTGCTCGGCGAGGTCGAAGGACTCCTCGATCATCGACTCGACCTGCTCGTCGGTGAGCCCGTGGCTCGGCTTCACCTCGATCGAGTGCTCGGTGTTGGTCTTCACGTCGCGGGCCGACACCGAGAGGATGCCGTTCGCGTCGATCAGGAAGGTCACCTCGACGCGCGGGATCCCGGCCACGGCGGGCGGGATCGGGATGCGGAAGCGCGCGAGGCTCCGGCAGTCGGACGCGAGTTCGCGCTCGCCCTGCAGCACGTGCAGCTCGACGTGGGTCTGGTCGTCGACCGCGGTCGTGAACTGCTCGCGGGCCGCCGCCGGGATCGTCGTGTTGCGGTCGATCAGCCGGGTGAAGACGCCGCCCATCGTCTCGATGCCGAGCGAGAGCGGGACCACGTCGAGCAGCAGCATGTCGGTCGAGCCGCCCGAGAGGATGCCCGCCTGCACGGCTGCGCCGAGCGCCACGACCCGGTCGGGGTCGATGCCGGCGAGCGGCTCGCGACCGAAGAAGCCTGCGACCGCGCGGCGCACCAAGGGGATGCGGGTCGCGCCGCCGACCAGGATGACGCGGTCGATCCCGGCCGCGTCGAGGCCCGCGTCGCGCAACGCGCGGCGGCAACTCTCGAGCGTCCGGTCGACCAGGTCGGCGCACGCCTTCTCCATCGTCGCGCGGTCGATCTCGGCGATGCGCGTGCCGCCGGGCAGCGGCAGTTCGACGCGTGCGGACTCGCCCTCGCCGAGCAGGCGCTTCGCGCGCTCGGCGCCCTCGAGGAGGACCGCGATCGCCTCGGGCGTGGAGGCCTCCGCGGCGGCGAGGCCCAGCGTGGACGCGAAGTGCGCGGCGATCCGGCGGTCGAAGTCGTCGCCGCCGAGCCGCGTGTCGCCCCCGGTCGCGAGCACCTCGGAGAGACCCTCGCGGAGACGCAGGATCGAGACGTCGAAGGTGCCGCCGCCGAGGTCGTAGACGGCGATCGTGACCTCGTCCTCCTTGTCGAGTCCATAGGCGAGCGCCGCCGCGGTGGGCTCGTTCACGAGGCGGAGCACGTCGAGTCCGGCGAGCCGGCCCGCGTCGCGGGTCGCCTGCCGCTGGTTGTCGTCGAAGTAGGCGGGCACGGTCACGACCGCGCGCGAGACCTCCTCGCCGAGCGCGTGCTCGGCGCGGCGCTTCAGTTCCCGCAGGATGAGCGAGGAGACCTCGACCGGCGTGATCTCGACGGCGGCGGGAGCGTCGCCCTCGGACTCGAGGCGGATCGCGATCCGGCGCGGGTCGTCGGCGAAGCGGTAGCGCTCTCGGTCGGCCGCATCGAGGTGATCCGGGCCGATGCCCATGAAGCGCTTCACCGACAAGATGCCGCCGCGCGGGTGGAGGGTCGCCCGGCTGCGCGCGGTCGCGCCGACGACGAAGGAGCCGTCGGGCAGGAGCGAGACGGCGGACGGCAGGAGCGCCGAGCCCGACACCGGGTCGGGGATGATCTCGGGTCGGTCGTCGCGCATGATCGCGACGAGGCTGTTCGTCGTGCCGAGGTCGATTCCGACGATCGGGGGCATGGGTTCAGGACTCCAGGGCCGCGCGCACGTCGCGCTCGAGGGTGCGGAGGTAGGAGAGCTCGGAGAGGAGTGCCTTCAGCGCGGCCTGGTCGCCGGAGGCCGGGGCGTGGGAGCCGTTGGTGCCGTTCGTCGAGGCCGCACCGGTCGCGGTGCTCGACCCGTTCGCCGCGATCGTCGCGCCGTTCGTGTGCAGTACCGTCGCGCCGTTCGTCCCGCCCGGCCAGTCGCGGAGCATCGCCTCGAGCGCGGACCGGCGCTCCGCGCGCCTGCGCTCGAGATCTTCCCGCGCCCGGTCGACCTCGCCGCGCACGGACGTGCGCGCGTCGCCCGAGGCGTGCCGCAACTCGTCGAGCTTTTCCTGCACCTCGAACACGGTCGCGGCGAGCGCGGGCGGGACCGAAGCGTTGTCGCGGCCGAGCGATCCGCCGGCGCGCTCGAGCCAGTAGCGGCCGCGCGACTCGACGTCGCGCAGCGAGCGGAAGGCCGAGTTCAGCGCCGCGGTGGCGGTGACGGCCTGCTCGAGCTCGCGTGGCTCGCCCGCCTGAAAGCGATCGGGGTGCACGCGGCGCGAGAGCTCGTAGTAGCGCTCCGAAAGCGTCCTCTCGTCGACCGCGGGGTGCACCGGCAGGCCGAGTACCGAGAAGTGGTCGACGCCGGGGGCCGGCGCCTGCACGGCGCCGCAGGAAGAACAGAGCACCGCCGGCGAGACGCGGCCGCCGCAGCGCCAGCAGACCGGGGCGTCCACGTCACACCCCGAAGGACGCGCCGCAGCCGCAGCTCCGCTTCACGTTCGGATTGCGCAGGTTGAAACCGGCGTGCATCAGGTCGTCGCTGTAGTCGAGCTCGGTTCCGTTCAGGTACAGGAAGCTCTTGCGATCGACGATGACCCGGGCGCCGTCGCGCTCGAAGACGCGGTCGCCGTCGCGCTTCTGGTCGAGGTCCATCTTGTAGGACAGGCCCGAGCAGCCGCCGCCCACGACCTTCACGCGCAGGCCCTTGTCGCCCTCGTCCGGGCAGAGCGCGAGGATCTTCTGCACCGCGCTGTCGCTCAGCTGGATCCCTGCGGCCGGCATCTTCGACTCCTTCCCGTCTCCCCGGGGTCGCGACCGCGGCTCAGGCCGCGTCGGTCTCCTTCGAGCCCGGGCGGCGCGACTGCCAGTCCTTCACGGCGGCCTTGATCGCGTCCTCGGCGAGCACCGAGCAGTGGATCTTCACGGGGGGCAGCGAGAGCTCCTGGACGATCACCGAGTTCTTGATGCCCATGACCTCGTCGACCGACTTGCCCTTCACGAGCTCGGTCACGTAGCTCGAGCTCGCGATCGCGCTGCCGCAGCCGAAGGTCTTGAAGCGCGCGTCCTCGACGACGCCCTCGTCGCTGATCTTGAGCTGGAGCTTCATCACGTCGCCGCACTCGGGGGCGCCGACGATGCCCGTGCCCACGCCGTCCTCGTCCTTCTCGAAGGAGCCGACGTTGCGGGGGTTGCTGTAGTGATCGATCACCTTGTCGCTGTAACTCGCCATGGTCGTCTCTCCCGTCGGGCGCGTCAGTGCGACGCGCCAGCGAAGTAGGTCTTCAGGTCCACGCCTTCCTTGGCCATCTCGTAGAGCGGCGAGAGGTCGCGCAGCCGCTTCACCTCGGAGATCACCCGGTCGGCGACCTGGTCGACCTCCTCGTTCGTGTTGAAGCGGCCGAGGCCGAAGCGGATCGAGGTGTGGGCGAGTTCGTCGCCGACGCCCAGCGCCTTCAGCACGTAGGAGGGCTCGAGGGTGGCCGAGGTGCAGGCCGAGCCCGAGGACACGGCGATCGCCGGGTGGTCGCCCTTCGACGAGCCGTTCAGCCCCATCAGCATCGACTCGCCCTCGATGTAGGCGAAGCTCAGGTTCAGGTTGCCGGGCAGGCGCTCGGTGGGGTGGCCGTTCAGGTAGATCTCGTCGAGTTCGGCTTCGAGCCGCGCCTGGAGGCGGTCGCGCATCGCGCCGACCCGGACGGCCTCGGCGGCCATCTCGGCACGGGCGATCTCCGCCGCCGCACCGATGCCGACGATGCCCGGGACGTTCAGCGTTCCCGACCGCATGCCGCGCTCGTGACCGCCGCCGTCCATCTGTGCGGTGAGGCGCACGCGCGGCCCGCGCGAACGGACCCAGAGCACACCGCAGCCCTTCGGCCCGTAGATCTTGTGGCCGGTCGCCGACAGCAGGTCGATGCCCATCGCCTCGACGTCGATCGGCATCTTTCCGAAGCCCTGCGTCGCGTCGGTGTGGAAGAGGACGCCGCGCTCCTTCGCGATACGGCCGATCTCGGCGATCGGCTGGATCGTGCCGATCTCGTTGTTCGCGAACATGATCGAGACGAGCACCGTGTCGTCGGCGATCGCCTGGCGGACCTGCTCGGGATCGATGCGCCCGGTGCGGTCGACCGGGAGGTAGGTGACCCGGGCGAGGCCCTTGCGCTCGAGCGCCTTGCAGGTGTCGAGCACGGCCTTGTGCTCGGTCGTGGCGGTGATGACGTGCCGTCCCTTGTCCTTGTAGAACTCGACGACGCCCTTGATCGCGAGGTTGTCCGACTCGGTCGCGCCGGAGAGCCAGACGACCTCCTTGGCCTTGCCGCCGATCAGCCCGGCGACCTGCTCCCGGGCCCGGTCGACGGCCTCCTCGGCTTCCCAGCCGAAGGCGTGGTTGCGGCTCGCCGCGTTGCCGAAG
>JAGWVP010000113.1 GCA_018970825.1 bacterium
GACGCCGATTCGCAGTCCCGGCCGGTGCCGGGGGCGGGCGGCACGGCGTCGGTTCGCGCCGGTCGGCGTGGCCCGGGTCCGGGCGCGGCGGGGGCGACGAACGCGCGGGCGGCGGTGATCAGCCCGCGCAGAGTTCGTTGCGCAGCAGCCGGCCCGGCAGCGCCCCGGTGTGGCGTCCGTCGCGCATGAGTACCTGCCCGTTCACGATCGTCGCCTCGTAGCCGTGCGCCGCCTGGGCGAAGTGCGGTGCGCCCGCGGGGAACTCGTGGCGCAGTTCGGGCAGGCCCAGGTCGAGGCGGTCGAAGTCGATCACGTTCAGGTCGGCCTGCCAGCCTGCGCGCACGAGTCCGCGGCGCGGGATGCCCCAGAGCATGGCCGGGTCGAAGGTGATCTTGCGCACCGCGCGCTCGAGCGACAGGAGCCGGCGTTCCCTCGCCCAGTAGGCGAGGAAGAAGGTCGCGTAGCTCGCGTCGCAGGTCTGGCTCGTGTGGGCGCCGGAATCGCCGAGCCCGACCGTCGAGAGCGGGTGCGAGAGGAGGGCCGCGGCCGCCTCGAGGTCCGGGTTGTAGAGCGGCACGATGAAGAGCCCGCGGCCGTCGGTCTCGACGAGGTGGTCGAGGATGACCTCCCCCGGCTCCCGACCGCGCGCACGGGCGACCGCGTCGACGCTCTCCGACGGTGCCAGGTCGTAGGCGAGAACGCCCCGGTCGCGCAGCGGGAAGAGGTGGCGCAGCGTCGCCATGCCGCCCAGGATGTCGCCGGTCGTGCCCCGCATGCTCCCGGCGAGGCGCTCGCGGACGGCGGGGTCGCGCAGCGCGGCGCGCTGCTCGTCGATCGTGCGCGAGAGCAGCTCGAAGCCCTCCGGGAAGAGGGCGAGAGGCGAGAGCCCGCCGCCGAGCGAGAGCAGCACGCCGACGCTCCGAACCGCCGTCTGCGGCAGGATGCGCGCGCCCTTCGCCGACGCCTGGTCGCAGAGGTCGAGCGCCTCGCGCCAGGCGTCGGGATACGCGAGCGCCTGCAGGAGCCCGACGCTGATCGGCCGCGAGGTCTCGAGCGCGACCGGCAGCATCCACTCGTAGTCCTTCGCGAAGCCCTGCGCGTCCTCGCCGCCGACGCCGAGCGGAACCATCTCGAGCACGCCGCCGCCGTACTCGGCGAGCGCGCCGGCCACGGCGTCGAGCTCGCGGCGGTCGGCGAAGGTGCCGGGCACCGGATCCCACGAGGGCGTGCGGTGCATCGTCGTGCGCCCGGTCGCGAAGCCGAGCGCGCCCGCGCGCATCGCATCGAGCACCGCGGCGCGCATGGCCGAGAGCTCCCCGTCGCTCGCGGGCGCGTCGGTCGCGCCGCGCTCGCCCATCGCCCAGACCCGCAGCGGTGCGTGCCCGAGGTGGGCGCCGACGTTGATGCCGAGCGCCTGCCTGCCGATCGCCTCGAGGTACTCCGGGAAGGTCTCCCAGCCCCAGCGGAGGCCCGCGCGCATCGCCTCGCGCGGGACGTCCTCGACGCCTTCCATGAGGAACATCAGGTAGTCGCGGTCGCCGGGCCGGCACGGAGCGAAGCCGACGCCGCAGTTGCCGACCACGGCCGAGGTCACGCCGTGCTGGTTCGAGGGCGAGCCGAGCGGGTCCCAGGTGATCTGCGCGTCGAGGTGGGTGTGCACGTCGACGAAGCCCGGGGTGACGATGCGACCCTTCGCCTCGATCACCTCGCCGGCCGGGCCGTCGTGGCGGCCGATCGAGACGATGCGGTCGCCGGCGACGACGACGTCCGCGGTGAAGGCGGGTCCGCCGCTGCCGTCGACGACGGTTCCTCCTCGGATCACGAGATCGGGCTTCATGGTTGCTCCTCGAGGTTCGGCCGGAGTTCCGCGCGGGCCGCACGGGAGGCGCCCGGCCGACGTCCGATCGGCATATCCCGAGCCGGCTCGGGCGGGGAAGCGAAGGGGCGGACCCTCCCCGCGGGGCCCGGGGAGCCCGGCGTTCCGGGGCTCCGTTCGCCCCGGTCGGCGGAAGCGGGGCGCCCGCGTCTCGCTTTGCGCCGCGCGGCGGATGCGTCAGGATCGCGGCGGAGGGACCGACATGAAGATCCTCGTCACCGGCGGAACCGGGTTCATCGGCAAGGTGCTCTGCGAGCAGCTCGGAGTCGCCGGACACCAGTTGCGCGTGCTGAGCCGGAAGCCCGGCTCGCGGCCGGCCGGGCTCCGCAGCGCCGAAATGGTGGCCTTCCCGCCGCTCTCCGACGCGGCGCTCTGGCAGGACGCGGTGCGCGACTGCGACGCGATCGTGAACCTCGCCGGCGAGTCGATCGCGGAGGGGCGCTGGACCGAGGCTCGCAAGAAGGCGCTCCACGACAGCCGCGTCGCGACCACGCGTGCTCTCGTCGACGCATGCGCGGCGATTCCGAAGCCGCCCCAGGTTCTCGTGAGCGGTTCGGCGATCGGGTTCTACGGTCCCCACGGCGACGAGCCTCTCGACGAGGCTTCGCCCGCCGGGAGCGATTTCCTCGCCCGCATCTGCGTCGACTGGGAGGCCGAGGCCCGGCGTGCCGAAGCGCTCGGCACGCGCGTCGTCCTGCTCCGGATCGGGATCGTGCTCGGACCCGACGGCGGTGCGCTCGCGAAGATGCTGCCCCCCTTCAAGATGTTCGCGGGAGGCCCGCTCGGCAGCGGCAAGCAGTGGATGTCGTGGGTCCACGTGGACGACGTCTGCGGCATGATCGCCTTCGCGCTCGGCCACCCGGTCGCGGGCCCGATGAACGCGACCGCGCCCGACCCGAAGACGATGGGCGACTTCGCGAAGACGCTCGGCTCCGTGCTCGGGCGGCCGTCGTGGATGCCGGTCCCGGCTCCGGTCCTGCGCATCGCCCTCGGCGAGATGTCCGAGATGCTGCTGAACGGTCAGCGCGTGCTGCCGAAGGTCGCCGAGGCGGCGGGCTACCGCTTCCGGCACCCGACGCTCGTCGACGCTCTGCGCGCGGCGGTCTCGGCCTGACGGGGAGCGCCCGGGCGCCCGCGGGGGCGCGGCGCCCCGGGGGCCTGGCCCTCAGGGAGCCGTCTTCGGCCTGGGCGGCGCGGGATTCGCGAGGTCGAGTCCGAGGGTGCGCGGGAAGACCTGCGCGACCTCCTCGGGGGCCCAGGCCGAGCGCTTCGTGATCGTGCGGGCGGGAGCGGGGTCCGAGACGCGCGCGATCATGCCGCCGTTCACGACGAACGTCTGCCCGTTCACGTAGGCCGCCGCGTCGGTCGCGAGGTAGGCGACCATCGGCGCCACGTCCTCGGGCTCGCCCACGGTCGCGGCCGGGTTCGCCTTCGGAGTCGCGATGCCGCGCGACTCCTTGGCCGCGGCGGCGCCCTTCGGCACGCTCGCGATCATGCGCGTCGCCGCGATCGGCGCGATCGCGTTCACGGTGACGCCGTACTTCCCGAGCTCGCGCGAGACCACGCGGGTGAGCCCCGCGATCCCGTCCTTCGCGGCCGCGTAATTCGCCTGGCCGGGGTTGCCGTAGAGGCCCGAGGTCGAGGTGAAGGAGATGATCCGGCCCGACTTCTGCTCGCGCATGATCGCCGCGGCGTGGCGCGTGCAGTTCCACGTGCCCTTCAGGTGGGTCGCGACGACCGCGTCCCACTCCTCCTCGCTCATGTTGAAGATCATGCGGTCGCGCAGGATGCCCGCGACGTTCACCAGCACGTCGATGCGCCCGAACGAGTCGATCGCCGTGCGGATGATCCGGCTGGCCGACTCGTACTCCGAGACCGAGTCGTGGCTCGCGACCGCCGTGCCGCCGGCGGCGCGGATCTCGGCCACGACCTCGTCGGCCGCGCGCGACTCCTGCCCCGCCCCGTCGACCGAGCAGCCGAGGTCGTTCACGACGACCGAGGCGCCCTCCTCGGCGAAGAGCAGCGCGATTCCACGGCCGATGCCCCGGCCCGATCCGGTGACGACGGCGACCTTGCCCGCGAGGTTCTTCGGCATGGCGTTCTCCTCAGGCTCCCTTGCCGTCGCCCGCGCGCGGCGGGGCCGGGTTCGCGACGCCCGCCATGATCGTGTCGGGCACCGTCTCGACGAGTTCGTCCACCGTCCAGCGCGACTCCTTGAAGATCGTCGCCACCGGGCGCGGGTAGGACACGATCGCGTAGGACGGGCCGGCGCACAGGAAGACCTGCCCGTTCACGTTCGCGGCCCCGTCGCTCGCGAGGAAGACCGCCATCGGGGCGACGTCGTCGGGCGAGAGGTTCTCGATCGAGGCGACGCCGCGCTCCTCGCGCACGATGCCCTGCGCCTTCCGGACCTCGCGCGCCTTGAAGTAGGCGTCGGTGAGCGTCATGCGCGTGCCCGCGACCGGCGAGATCGCGTTCGCAGTGATGCCGTACTTGCCGAGGTCGCGCGCGATCGTCTTCGTGAAGCCCGCGATCGCGCTCTTCGCCGCCCCGTAGTTCGACTGCCCGGGATTGCCGAAGAGGCCCGAGCCCGAGGTGAACGTGACGATGCGGCCCGATCCCTGCTCGCGCATCGGGCCGACCGCGGCGCGCACGCACGAGAAGGTGCCCTTCAGGTGGGTCGCGAGGACCGCGTCCCAGTCCTCCTCGCTCATGTTGAAGATCATGCGGTCGCGCAGGATCCCGGCGCAGGTGACGAGCACGTCGATGCGGCCCCACTCGTCGATCGCCTTCTGGACGATGCGACGGCCGCCCTCCATGGTCGCGACGGTGTCGGCGACGGCGACGGCCGTGCCGCCCGCCTTCACGATCTCGGCGACCACCTCGTTCGCGGGCTCGCTCGACGGCGCGGTGCCGTCTCCCGCGACGCCGTAGTCGGCGACCACCACCTTCGCCCCCTGGCTGGCCATGAGAATCGCGATCCCCCGGCCGATGCCGCGTCCCGCGCCGGTCACGACCGCGACGCGGCCCTCGAGCATGTCTCCCACCGATCGTCCTCCCGTGGCTGGATCCGGACCCGGGCCCCGGTCGGGGCCGCGGCCCGGCTCGCTCGGGTGCGAGCGCGCCGGTCGAGCGTGGTCTTACGAGGCGGCCTCCGGCGAGGTCAAACCGGGGTGCGATGCTCCGCGCGACCGGCGTCGACCGCGTCCTGCAGGCCCCCGCGATGCCCGTGGGCGGTTCCCGTGGACTGTCGGGAGCGGCAGGGATATGGAGACGCGGTCGCGGGCCCCGCCCGATCACGGGGCCGCGAGGGGAGGAATCATGCGCACGGAGAACGCCGGCAAGGGCCTCGTCGCCGCCCTGGCGCTGTTCGCGATCGCGGGATGCGCGCCCGCGACCGTCGACCCGCAGGCGGTTCGCGCCACCCAGTACGCGCCACCGTCGACCCAGGTCGACGTGGTGCGGATTCCCCACGACCCGAACCTGCCCTGGTACGTCGTGACCGTCGAGCCGCTCACCGTCGGCGTCGAAGGGAGCGGCTCGCCGCCGCCGCAGGCGCCGGGCGTCGTGCGTTACGGCTGGGGCTCGTGGGGTTGGGGACTCCTGCCGACCGGACCGCAGGCGCAGCCCTACGACGGCGGCAACCAGCAGGTCTCGGCGCGCATGGGTGACGCGGTCGCCTCGCAGCTCACGACCGCCCTCTCCAACGCGGGCAACGTCCGCGTGATCGAGTGGGACTACTTCCGTCAGTACCAGGGCGACCCGGCACGACTCGTGAACCGCAAGGCGGGAGAAGTCGGGCCGTTCGTGATCCGCGGCACGATCACCGAGTTCAACGAGGTCGCGCAGGCCGCCGGGCAGTCGACCGGCGGCTCGCTGGGTGCGCTCGGTGCCGCCCTCGCGATCGGCGGGGCGATCGCCGGCAACAATCCCGCGACCTACACCGGGATCGGGGTCGCCGCGGCGAACCCCACCTACGAGAACACGGTCGCCCAGCGCACCGGGTCGGTCGCGATGGACCTCCGGATCGTCGAGCCTTCGAACGGCCGGATCCTCGGCAGTTTCGTCGCGAACGGCAGCTTCACGAGCCAGTCCGCGGCCAACGGCTTCTCGCTCTTCGGATTCGGCACCGCGAGCAACGCCTACGCGGCGAGCGCGCTCGGACAGGCCCAGCGTGCCGCCATGAACTCCGCCACCAGCCAGATCGCGCAGCGCCTCTCCGCGCTGCGCTGAGCCCGCCGCGACACCGGAGCGGCCCCACCGGGAGCGACATGTCCAGCGTCTACAAGATCGTCCTCGCCGTCCTCGCGGTCCTCGCGGCCGCCACGCCCTTCGCACTCGACGGCATGCAGAAGGTGCACGACCAGCTGTCGGTCGTCTACGTCCGGCCCGAGGGCGGGGTCGACCCGGTGCCGGGCGAGAACTTCGCGACCGCCGCCGCGACGATCATGGAGCACGAGCTCGACGGCCCGACCGGCTGGCGTCCGAACGACCTGCCGCCGCTCGGCCCCTCGATCGGGGCCGACAACAACTCGAATCGGCAGCTCGGCATCCTGCAGGCGCTGCGCGAGTCGGTCCGGGTGTTCAAGGACCACCTGACGAAGATCTCGAGCGACCTGTTCGACCCGAACCTCGTCTCCGCGGACAACAACCTGCGCAACGACCCGCGCAAGTGGATGTTTCCGTCCGCCGAGAGCCGCTATCGCGAGGCCGTCCGCAACCTCCGCGACTACGTCGCCGGGCTCAAGAGCAGCCCGCCGAAGTCGCGGCCGATCAACGGCCGCAACATCGAGCTCATCCGGCTCGTCCAGGCGTGGGGCGACCTGCTCGGCGACGGCCACGCGGAACTCTACAAGACCGACCCGTCGTGGTTCCAGATCGACGACATCTACTACAAGGTGCAGGGCTACTGTCACGCGATCGCGCACATGACGCCCGCGGTCGAGATCGAGTACCGCCGGGAGCTCGCGAGCCGTCCCCAGCTCGCGCAGCTCTTCGCCGAGATCCAGGCGCCGCTCGAGCGCTGCGCGATGATGAAGCCGCTCGTCGTCTTCAACGGTCGCGACACGAGCATGCTCGCGAACCACCGTCGCAACCTCGACATCTACGTGACCGAGGCGCGGCAGAAGCTCTACTCGATCCGCGAGGAACTCGAGAAGTAGGAGGCCGGGAACGGCGGACGGCGGTTCGCGGCGGGCTTCCGCGCGGGCCGCCGCGTCGGCTCAGCGGCCGATCGCGAGGACGACGAGGCCGAGCAGGGCGACCGCGAAGTAGGCGGCGATCACCGCCGCCCCGGCGTAGTCCTTCGCCATCCGCTGGCCGAAGAAGAGCGCCAGCAGGGCGAGCACCGACATCCCGAGGCCCCAGCGGGCGAGCCAGCCGCCGCTCGCGAAGCTGAAGGTCGGGATCGCGAGCGCGCAGAGCACGCCCGAGGTCGCCTCCATCACCGTGAGCGTCCAGAACAGCGGGCGCACCGCCCCGGCCGGGAAGGGCGCGTTGGCGAAATGCCCGGAGAGGAATTCCAGGTTCCCGTCGGGATCGAGGATCTTGTCGAGCGCCGACTGCAGGAAGGCGATCGCGAAGAAGGCGACCGCGGCGAAGCGCGCGAACACGAGCAGGCCGTGGTCGAAGCCGAGCCCGCCCAGGATCTCCACCTGTTCCATCGGACGCGCCTCCTCAGGGAACCGGGACGTAGGCCGCGATGTCGGCGGGGAAGGTGCCCTCGCGCGGCTGCGTGCTCGAGAACGGTCGACTGTCGATCGACCCGTCGGGGGCGACCGCGTAGGCGTCGACACGGTTCGCCCCCCCGAGCGAGACGAGAACCGCGTCGCGCAGGCCGCCGTCGGGTGCGCGCAGCGTCGCCCAGGCGAGCCCGGTCGGGTATCCGGTCGGGTCCGAGAAGCTCGACGACTGCGGCCCGTCGACGAAGCAGCCGTACTCGTCGATTCCGAACACGTCGATCTGGCCGCTCGTGTACGCGGCCCCGTAGACGTGCGTGCCGCACGGGTCGAAGATGAGCGCGTTGTAGGCGCTGCGCGTGTTCGACTCGCTCTGCGGGTTCTTCTGCAGGAAGCCGGAGAGCTCGCGGTCGGTCGGGATGTAGTAGACCGACATGCGCTGCTGGCTCGCCTGCACGACGTAGAGAAGCTTCTCGCCGCCGGGGATCGGCGTCGGGCAGGACGCGGCCGGCACGGCGGGCGCCGGGCAGTCGCGGTCGGTCGGACGATCGAGCGTCGTCATGCGGCTCGGGGCCCACGCGCGCACCGCGGTCGGGCTCGGCGAGGGCGTCGGAGAGACGACCGGCGTCGGCGTCGGCGTGGGTGTCGGAGTCCCGCCGATCGGCACCGGCGTGGTCGGCGGCTCGGGCAGGTTGCCGTCCTCGGAGAGCTGGTAGTTCCAGATCACCGACGAGCCCGCGTCCGCGATGTAGACACGCCCGATGTCGGGGTAGACCTGGGCGCTCCGGTAGTTCGTCGAGTTGAAGTTCGAGACCTCGGACGTCGCCCGTCCCGGGAGCTCTCCCTCGTCGCCGA
>JAGWVP010000114.1 GCA_018970825.1 bacterium
GACGCCGAGCTGCTGCGAGAGCGAGAGCGGAACACCGTAGAACTGCGCGAGGAAGAGCACGGTCACGCCCTCGAACAGCGCGGTGCCGTTCTGGTTCGCGGTCGAGCCGATCGTGAGCACGAAGCGGCTCACCTGCGGCGGCAGCCCGAGCCGCTCCTCGGCGACGAGCAGGGACGTCGGGAGCGTCGCGTTGCTCGACGACGTGGAGAAGGCGGTCAGCATCGCCGGGCGCACGTCGCGGAAGAAGCGCCGCGGGCTCATGCCGCCGAGCCAGCGCACCGCGGCCGAGTAGACGACGAACTGCTGGATCGCGAGCCCGAGCAGCACGACCACGACGAAGCCCGCGAGCTGCGCGAGCACCCCCCAGCCGAGGCGCGCGACGGTCGTGAACACGAGGCAGGCGACGCCGTAGGGTGCGAGCCGGAGAACGAGCCCGAGCAGTCGCATGACGACGTCGTAGAGCCCCTCGAGCCCCTTCTCGAAGCGTCGCGCCGCCTCGGTCCGGGTGAGCGAGAGCCCGATGCCCAGAAGGAGCGAAAACACCATGACCGCGAGCACGTCGCCGTCGGCCATCGCGCGCACCACGTTGCTCGGCACGAGCTGGACCAGGAAGTCGACGCCCTCGGCGCGCGCACCGGGCGTCGCGGGCGAGGCCTTCGCGGCCTGCGCGAGCAGGCGGACCCGGAGGTCCTCGGGCAGGCCGTCGCCGGGACGGAGCCAGTTCACGAGCCCGACGCCGACGCCGACCGCGATCGTCGAGACGAAGACCGTGTAGACGAGCGTCTTCAGCCCGATCCGGCCGAGGCTGCGAAGGTCGCCGAGGCCCGCCACGCCGAGCGCGAGCGAGGAGACGACGAGCGGCAGCACGAGCATGAACAGCAGGCGCAGGAAGATCTTGCCGGCGGGCTCGGTCACGAGCGAGACGAAACTCTCGAGGGCGGGCGTCCCGCCCGCGACCGCGTGCGCGAGCGTGCCGGCCGCGAGCCCGACGGCGAGCCCGGCGAGCATGCCGAGCGAGGAGTCCTCTTCCATGCGCGGCGGAGCCTACGCGCGGGGTGCGCGACCCCGCAAACCCCGCGCCGGGACGGTCGGCGGGAGCAGGGCCGCGCCGGGCCGGGTGCGGACGTCTCGCGCCCCGTCGCGCGATGTGATTGGGAGTCCACCCGGGGGCCCGCGCGATCGCGTCGGGCGGTCGTGCCGATGTTGAAGAGGCTCGTCGTCTTCCTTTCGCTGGCGGCGCTCTCCGTCGCCGCGTGCGAGGCGGTGGCGCGCTGGGTCTACGGCCGCGTGCAGGGGCACCCGGTCGATTTCGGCCCGGTCGACGCGCGCAAGCGCGAGCTCGTCGCCGAGGCGATCGCGCTCGGCACGCGCACCGACCCGGCCGTTCCGGAGGATCCCTGGACCCTGCACCCCTACCTCGGGGTGATGCGCGACCCGGCGGTGCCGGAGACGAACCGACCGGGAGACCCCGGGCTCCCGGTTTCTCCGGTGGGTTTCGTCGACGACAAGTCGCCGATCGTGGCACCGTCCCCCCGCGAGGTGGTCGTGGGCGTGTTCGGCGGCGCGGTCGCGTGGCGGACTTCCAAGGACGGTGCGGCCGCGATCGAGGCGGCGCTCGCACGGGTACCCGCGCTGCGCGGTCGCAAGCCGGTCTTCGTGCGCGCGGCGATCGACGGCGGGAAGCAGCCGCAGCAACTGCTCGCGTTCGCCTGGCTGCTTTCCCTCGGCGCGCACTTCGACGCGATCGTCGAGATCGATGGCTTCGGCGAAGCGGTCGTCCCCCTGCGCTCGAACCTCGCGCGCGGCGTGGACCCGGGCTATCCGGGCGGCTGGGACCTCCAGGTCTCGAAGCTCGAGGATCCGGTGCGCGGCCGCCTGAACGGCGAGATCGCGACGATGACGCGGCTTCGCGGCTCCTGGGCCGAGACCTTCCTGCTCCCGCCGCTGAGGTCGAGTGCGATCGCCACGCTCGCCTGGCGGCTCGGCGACGACGCGATCGCGCGCAAGACGGTCGATCGCCGCATGGAACTGGCCGACCACGAGGGCCAACTCGACCAGGAGCGGCGGTCCTTCGCCCGCAACGGCCCGGGGCGCGCACCGTCGAGCGACGCCGGGCTTCGCGAGGAGCTCGTGCGGACCTGGCGGGACTCCTCGCTCCAGATGCACAGGCTCGCCACCGCCAACGGCATTCTCTACTTCCATTTCCTGCAGCCGACGCCGCACCTCCCGGGTTCGAAGCCGATGGGCGAGCCGGAGCGGAGTGCCGCAGTCCGCGAGGGGGGCATCGAGGCGCGCGCGGTCGCGCAGGCCTACCCTGCGATGCGCGAAGCCGCTGCCGGGCTGCGCGAAGCGGGCGTCCGCTTCCACGACGCGAGCGGTGCGTTCCAGGGAGTCGAGGCGCCGGTCTACCTGGATCCCGACGGCCGGGTGAACGAGCGCGGGGCCGCGATCCTCGGCCGCCGCGTCGGGGACGCGATGGCCCGGGAATGGACCGAGCGCGACGAGGTGCTCGCTCGCGCGCGCGGCGAGGCCGACGAGATGGCGGGCGTGCGTGCCGCCGTGCCGCCGCCCTGCGTTCCGGGGCCCGAGCCTTCGCCGGGCCAGCTCGGCTCGGCGGATGCTGCGCCCACGACGCCGACGCCCTCTGCGTCCCCGGGCCTCGAGGCGAGCCCGGGGGACGGGCCGCCGCCGGACGAGGCTCGGGTGCCGGCCGGGGCGGAGCCGGAGGACGGGGCGGGAGCCGTGCCCGTCGCCACCGTGTCACCGCTCCCTGCGGCTCGTCCGGTGCCCCGGCGAGCGCCGGAGGATCCCGAACTCGCGCCGATCGCACCGCGACCCACGGGAGACCCGGAACTCGAGGGGCCCGGACGAGGGCGCGTGCGGGATCCCGAGCTCGAGCCCGGCGGGCGTCGCGAAGGCGAAGCGTCCGCCGGTGCCCCTTCCGGCTAGTCCTTCGCCGGGCTTCCGGGGTCGCCTCGACGCAACGTCTCCGCGAGACGCCGCTCGAGGCGCGCGACGCGCAGTCGCAGCGCATCGATCGAAGCGTGCTGGCGGCGCAGGGCGGCGACCGCGCGCAGGAGGTGGTCGCCGAGCACCTGGTTCACCTCCGTCTGCTTCCCGCCGAGGAGCCCGGTGTAGATCAGGACACGGCTGTGCAGCGCGTTGCGGAAGCGCCCGAAGACCGAGCCCACGAGCGGCAGGCCCGGGTCGCGGGCGTCCATCGAGACCTGCAGCCGCTCGGGGCGGATCGCCCACTCGATGTCCTGCTCCGCGTCGGGCTCCTCGTCCTCGATGCCGTCGAGCGGGTCGTCGCCCGTCTCGGTCGCCGCCGTCCCGGAGAGCGCGCCGAGCACCGCGCGGCCGATCAGGCTGCCGCCGTCCTCGGCGCGCGCACGATCGCCGGGGCCGGACTTCTCGTCGCCGGGCGAGGCCTCCTCGAGGGACTCGCGCACCAGCGCGGAAAGGCGGCGAACCTCCTTGCGCGACTCCTCGGCTGCCGTCACCGCCTCGCCGAGCACGGCGAGGATCATGTCGTCGACCTGGAACTGGCGCCGCAGCGCGTCCCGGAGATCGTCGGCCGTGGTCGCCCCGTTCGCGGCCGCGCCCTCGCCGGGTCCGAACACCGCATGGCGGTTCTTCTCGTGCAGTCGGCGGATCTCCCGGATGGCGCGACGCAACTCGGGCCGGGCGACGACGCCCTGCGCGAGTTCGAAGTCGACTTCGGCGAGGACGTCGCCGACCGACGGCGGGACGTTCACGGGGCACCTGCCGCGGGGGACTCGCCACGGTCGATCACGCCCCGGTAGAGCTCGGCGAAGCGCTCTGCCATCTGCCGGTGCGTGAAGCGTTCGAGTAGGCGTGCGCGCCCGGCGAGCCCCAGGTCGCGCAAGGCCCTCGGCTGCGCGAGCAGCGAGGAGATCGCCTCGGCGAGTGCACTGCGCGCGCCCGGCTCGACGAGTCGGCCCGTCACGCCGTCCTCGACGACCTCGGGGATGCCGCCCGCACGGCACCCGACCACCGGTTTCCCGAAGTTCATGGCCTCGAGATAGATCAACCCGAAGGACTCGTACAGCGAGGGGGCGACGAACAGGTCGCACTCCGCGTAGAGTTCTTCGAGCCGCTCGTCGGTCACGGTCCCGAGGAACTCGACCGAGTCGGCGACGCCCCGGTGCCGCCGCCGGAAGTGCGTCGGGTAGTCGCAGCCGTGGCTGCGCTGGAAGCCGTCGTTGCGGCTGTTGTCGGCGCCGGCGATCACGAAGCGGGCCATCGGGTGCGCCCGAAGCACCTCGGGGATGGCGGCGAACAGGTCGAGGATCCCCTTGCGACGCTCGAGTCGGCCCACGTAGAGCACGGTCGGGCGCGCGGGGGGACGCTCGACCGGGAAGGGACGGACGCGGTCCTCGTCCACCGGCACGATTCCATGCGGGATCACCGAGACCGGCCGCGCCCCCTCGGCAATGCCGTAGACGCGATCGAGCGCGGACACCGTCGCGAGCGAGTTCGCGACCAGGTGATCGGCCTGCTCGAGGAAGCTCTGCTCGAGGTCGCCGACCATCCGCGCGTCGTCCGACAGGGTTTCCTGAATTTCCGCGACCTGCTTGTTCGCGGTCTGGACGCGCACGATCACCGGCAGGTCGCGGGCGCGCAGCGCGACCAGTCCACCCACCTTCCAGAGCGGCGAGTCGACCACCTGGATCCCGTCGTTCAGAACGAGGCGGCGGATCTTCTCCCGCACGGCGTGGCTCTCGTTCAGGGTGTGGAAGAGGTCGGGCAGGCTCTCGAAGCGACGGTAGCGTCCGAGCGGCGTGCGGATCCGGTGCACGAAGGCCCCGTCGAGGAACGTCGTGCTCTCCCTCTCGCCTCGCGTGACGACGTGGACGACGTGCCCGAGCTCCGCGAGCCCGCGCGCCATGAGACTCGTGTGCCGGCCGACGCCCTCGACCTCCCACGGCGGGTAGCCGTGGCTCAGGAGGCAGATGCGCAGGGGGGGGCGATCCCCCCGGGGAGCGAGCGGACGGGCGGCGACGGGGTCGACCGCGGGCGCGAGCGGCGACGCCGCGTCGGGAAACGGGCGGATCGGCTCGCTTCGCTCGGCGGCGGCCGCGGCGACGGCGGACGGGATGAGGCGGCGCGTCCCGCGGAGCCCCCGGATCGCGCCGCTCGCGCCCGCGAACATCTCCATCGCCCGCATGCGGATGCTGCCCGTCGCCGACAGCTTGCCCTCCCTGCGAAGCAGTCCGCCGAGGATCCAGCGGCCGTGCACGAAGCGAGTGGCCCACCACGCGACGTCGCGCGGGTCCTCGCCGGCCAGGCGACCGTTGCGCAACATGAAGTAGACGACCGACTTCGTCTGGACCCACGACCGGAAGTTCCAGGTGTACGCCTGCCGGTTCCGGCTCGACGCGGGCGCGTGGTAGACGACGGCCTCGCGGACCGGCTCGACCACGGCACCGGCGTCGGCGAGGCGCAGGGCGACGTCGGCGTCGTCGTAGACCCACTCGAAGAACTCGTCGAAGCCGCCGATCCCGAGCAGCATCTTCCGCCGGAACGCCATGTTGGTTCCCATCATGCGCGGGGTCCAGCGTGCGCCTGCACCGGGCGGCGGCAGCGAGTCCGCCCCGTCCTCCCGGACGTCGTCCTGGGCGGCGAGCGAGGAGACCAGTCCGATGCGGTGCTGCACGATCGGCATGGCGGGATGCACGCAGTAGACCATGCCGCCGGTCGCGTCGACCGAGTCGTCCTCGAACAGGCGCGCGAGCTGCTCGAGCCAGCGCCGGCTCGGCACCGCGTCGTCGTCGACGAAGGCCACGACCTCGCCTCGCGCCGCGAGCAGTCCGAGGTTGCGCGACCGGCTCAGGTTCGCCTCGGGGCAGCGCAGGACCTCGACCCGGCCGCGCCAGCGCTCGAGCACCGAGAGGGTGTCGTCCCTCGTCGGGCCGACCACGGCGATCACCTCGAAGCGGGGGTGACTCTGCTGCTCGAGCGCGCACAGCAGCGTGTCGAGCGGCCGGGCCCGGTCGATCGTGTTCACGACGACCGAGAAGTCGATGGGGGAGGTCGGGGAGCTCATCCGCGCGAGGTCGCCGACGCGCGTCCCAGCGCATCGAGGTCGAGGGCGGAGCGCTCGGCCTTCGAGGCGACGAGGAGGAGCCGGGTGGCCTCCAGATAGCAGGGCCGGGAGAGGTGTCGAAAGCCCGCGGCTCGCAGCATCCCGCGCACGCATTCGGTGTCCGGCACCCACCAGTTCGAGGGGTCGCCGTTCAGCTCGTCGCCCTCGACGAACTTCATGAACCCGGCGCCGACGGAACGGATGCGCAGCCGGTCGGGCGGCCCGAGCCGCATCCGGATCCGCTGGCGGCGGCGGGCCGGCACCACCTCGGTCTCGACCACGACCGCGTCGCGACAGAGGTCGGCGATCCGCTCGAGGGCGAGCAGCGGGTGGCGCAGGTGGTAGAGCAGGCCCGTCGCGAGCACCACGTCGAAGCTCTCCTCGATCGATCCGAGATCGTCGGCCCCGAGCGCCCGGTACTCGACGTCGGCGTCCCAGGCCTCGCGACACAGCTCCGCCTGCGCGAGGTAGCGCGGGTCGGGCTCGAGCCCGACGACGCGCCGGGCCCCGCGACGCTTCGCCCGGAGCGAGAACCACCCGGCGTTCGCGCCGACGTCGAGCACGGAGAGCCCGCGCAGGTCGGCAGGCAGCGCGGGTTCGAGCGCCGCCCACACCGTCTCGTGATGTGCCGCGTGGGGCCACTCGAGCGTGTGCACGCCGCTGCCGAGGTAGACGCGCTGGTACCAGGGAGCGAGTCCGTCCGCGCGCGCGCGAAGTTCGCCCGCCGGGCGCGGGCGCGGCGGCTCGCCGGCGCGGCGTTGCGCGTCGGCCGAAGGCGGGACGGGGTAGCCCGCGATCCTGCGCTCGAGCCGGGAGCGCAGCCGCTCGAGCCGATCGGAGATCATCGCGGCACGATCCTCACCGAGTCGACGAGCACGCCCAGTCGCCGCCCGTCGCCGCTCGACCCGTCGTCGGCGGGGCGGAACGTCGGGCTCTCGAGCCCGACGACGGAGCGCTGCAGGAAGGGCGTGGCGACCCCGTCGAAGCGGAACGTACGCCACTCGTCCACAGCGCGGAACGATCCGACCTTCGTCCCGTCGAGCGACACGGCGACCTCGGGCGGAGCACCGGGTGGACGCGCGAAGACGCGGGCGCGCACCTCGACCTCGACCGGGCCGGGTACGGCGACGGGGAGGGCCAGCAGCCCGCGGCCGTCGGTCCACCGGGCGGTCGTTCCGTCGGACATCATCTCCTTGTAGTGGAAGCCGGCGACGACGTCCGCCGTGTCGATGCCGCCCACGTCCGACTCGGCCGGCGCCGCCTCCTCGACCCGCCCGAGGCGGTTCACGTCGAAGACGTCGATCCCGTGGTACACCTCCTGCCGCGCACCCGGGTAGCGATCGTAGGTGTTGGCCATCATCGAGAGGCGGACCGGGACGAAGCCCGCAGGTTCGAGCGAGAAGTTGTTGCGGATCGCCTTCGGGATCGGGTCGACGGCGACGAGCTGCACCGGTCGGCCCTCGGCGGCCGCGCGAACCAGCACGTCGTCGACGAGCCCCACGACCTGGCGG
This sequence comes from bacterium, assembly GCA_018970825.1. Taxonomy (GTDB): domain Bacteria; phylum Desulfobacterota; class Binatia; order UBA12015; family UBA12015; genus REEB422. The sequence goes on from JAGWVP010000114.1 coordinate 7,621, forward strand.
TCCCACCCCCGGACCGCCACGACCGGGTGGTCGAAGACGTAGCGGAGCGGCGGACCGAAGGTGTCGGCGAACAGCATTTCCGGACGCTCGCCGAACAGCACCACCGCGCCTGGGCGGAGTCGCGCATCGAGGGCGTGGAGCTGGTCGATCGCACCCGCGAAGTCCCGGTTCGGCAGGATCTCGCGAGAGCGCAGCAGCAGGGCGGCGACGAGCGCCGCGGTCGCGACGCGCGCGAGGAGCGGCGCGCGCGGAATCCGCGCCGTGCGGGCGAGGTCGCGCAGTGCGAGCGCCGCGAAGGTCGCGAGGGCCGGCAGTGCGACCGGGACGAAGCGTCGCATCGCGTAGACCTGGTAGGGCGTCGTCATGAGGCGTGCGACGTAGAGCGCCGTCGTGCCGGCGCCGAGGCCCGCGAAGAGGCCCGCGCGCCCGAGGTCGCCGCTGCGGACGAGGCCCGCGAGACCGAGCGTCGCGAGCGCCACTCCCGCGGGCGTGAGGTACCAGCCGACCCGCGGCCACGTGAGCGCGTCGAGCTTCGGGAACCAGTGGCCCGACGGCCAGGTGAGCGTCCAGTCGAGCGGGGCCGAGGGGCGCACCACCCACGCCCAGAGGCTCGCGACGACGATCGCGGCCGCGAGCGCGGAGCGAAGCGGCCCCCCGGCTGCGAGCAGGTGGCCGTGCGCTCGGGGGGCCCGCGCCTGCGCCCGCGTCGCGCGGCCTCGCCCCCGG
>JAGWVP010000115.1 GCA_018970825.1 bacterium
GCGCCGCCGCGACGGCCCCGGGCGGGCGCGGGGCCGCCTCCGCCGCGGACGGACCCGTCCGGATCGGTTTCTACGGCTCGAACGACGCGCTCGCGCTGCCGTGGATGGTGGAAGCCCTGCGCCTGCTGCGCGCCCGCCACGGGCGCGCGATCGAGATCGAGGCGATCGGCATCGAGCCCGTCGCCGGTCTCGCCGATCTGCTCGACTGGGTGGAGCCAGGCGTCCGGGGCTACGCGGAGAGCCTCGCCTCGCTGCGCTCCCGCGGCTGGGCGATCGGGCTCGCGCCGCTCGCCGACAGCGCCTTCAACTCGGCCAAGCAGGCGACCAAGTTCCGCGACTACGCCTGGGCCGGCGTCGCCATGGTCTGCTCGAAGGTGCCCGCCTACGAGCGCGTGCTGCTCGACGGTGTCCACGCGCGTTTCGCCGAGGAGTCGCCCGAGGACTGGGCAGCGGTCGTTTCGCACCTGGTCGAGCGTCCCGGGGAGCGCGACCGACTCGTCCGCGGGGCCCGCGCGCTGCTCGCGCAGGTACACGTGCAGTCGCTCACGGATGCCTCGTGGATCCAGGTGCTCTGGCGGACGGGAGCCGCCCGCGACGCGGCACGGGTACCGCTGCTCGAGAGCCCGAAGCCCATCCCCTCGGGCGAGCAGGAGGTGGTCGAGACGCTCGCGGAACTGGTCGGCGCAGAGCCGGCGCAGTACGTGCCGATCGGGAGGCGGCGACGCTACCGCTTCGTCGCCTCGCGAGACTCGCTCGCGGGCGTCGAGGTCTGCATCGGCTCCTCGTCGGGCGACGTGCCCCGGGGACGCCTCGACTTCGTGCTGGCCCTCGACGACGGGCAGGCGATGCGCCGGGGAGCAGCCGAGCTCGGCGGCACTCGATCGGGCACCTGGGTGCGCTTCGAGTTCGAGGAGGTCCTGCACTCGGCCGGTCGCGGCTTCACGATCGACCTGGCGCTCGCACCCGGCGGAGCCGGCGAGGTCGGCGTGTTCGAATCCTCGCGGATCGGCTCCCCGCGCGTCGCACGCGCGGTGCGACGACTAGGCTTCGCGCCGGTGGTCGCCGCGCCCTTCCTGCGCGTCCTCTACTCGGTCCGCCGGCGCGGCGAAGGATTCGAACTCGAGAGCGCAGAACGCGCGCGCGCGCCGGGCAACGCGTCCCAGGTCGGCTCGCTGCCACTCGAAGACCCGGATCGGGACGTCGAGATCGCGCGCGGCAACCTGCAGCCGTAGCGCGCCCGGCGCTTCGGCCAGCGGGGCGAAGGCGAACCGCAACGGCTTCGACTCGTCGAGCGACGCCGCGTCGACCTCGACCCGCCGGAGCATCGCGCCCGAGGACGACCGGAGCTCGCACGCGAGGATTCCCGCGTTGGGCGACGCGTCCACGGCGACGGCGATCGAGACCGCGACGAGGCCCGGCCGGTCCACGCGAAGCCCCCAGGTCCGCGGCTTCGCGCCGCGCAGGCTCTCGCCCGGGACGAGACCGAATCCCCGGAGGTCGCCCGCGAAGAGCCGGCTGTCGTCGAGCATCTGGCGGAACGCGGGCGCGATCGCGCCGGAGAGGTCGCCAGGGCGGCTGAACCTGTCGCGCAGCCGCACCGAGCGCCTGCGGCGCAGAGCCTCGACCTCGCCCGAGAGCCGCGCGAGTCCCGCGCCCGCTCGCCCGAGCCGGGCCTCCGCGTCGGCGAGCCCGGCCGTCGCCGCGATCCGGCGGCCCCGCTCGTCCGAGAGTTCGCCCTCGGTCCGGACGCGGCGCTCGTTCTCCTCGCGGTACGCGGCCTCGGTTCGCATCCGGGCGTCGTGCTCGATCTTCACCCGGCCCTCGGCGGTCGCACGGCGCTGGAGTTCCTCGGCGAGGCTCTCGCGCACCGTGCCGAGCTGACGGTCGACCTCGCGGCCCCATTCCTCGATCGCCTTGCCGCGCTCGATCTCCCGCTCCCAGCCGGCATGCTCCGAGTCGACGGCCTCCCGCGCCTCGCCGAGTTCCCTGTAGAGGTCGTCGACGACCGGCGAGAAGACCCGCTCCGAGGAGGCGACGTCCTCGCGTACGCGGTCGAGCGCGGCTCGCAGTTCCGCTTCGCCCGCGGTTCCGGCTGCGGCGCGCAGCGCCCGCCACGCCTCGACGACGACCGGTGCCGCCCCGTCCGCGGCGAAACCGCGCTCGCGCTCGTCGTCCATCGAGAAGTGGCGGAGCTCGCGGCCGAGGAACGCCTCGATTCCGGGCGCCGCCTCGTCGAGCGCGACCGGCCATGCGAGCCCCATCACCTCGCCCGCGCGCGCGAGCGTCGACCGCCAGTCTCGCAGCAGGTCGTCGTAGAGCACGAAGACGCGGCGGCGACCGCGCGTCGCGTGCTCCACCTCGAGCAGGTGGCGGAGCCACAGCAGGTGGGACTTGCCCGCGGGGAAGCCGTCGCGCCGCGCCTGCGAGGCCGCGACCTCGGCGGGGTGGCGGAGTGCCACGAGGAAGAAGGGCTCGATGCCCGATGCATCGAACGCCGCTTCCCAGGCCGGCACCAGGCGGGAGAGGCGGGGATCCTTCACGACCCAGAGCGGGCAGCGCGTGGTCTCGTCGGCGACGATCCGCGCGATGCGTGCCGCGGGCTCCGCGACGGCCGGGTGCGACGGCCATCCTTCCGGCATCGACCGAACGTCGTGCCAGCTGCGGCCGACTGCCTCGAGGAGCGCGTCGTCCGCGGCGATCACCTCTTCGTCCTCCCAGAAGCCCCGCTCGTTGCCCCAGTTCGCGGGGATGAGCTTCTCGCCGATGCCGGCGCCGAGGAGGTTCACGCAGCGCACGAAGGCCGACGTCCCGCTGCGGTGCATGCCGGCGACGACGATCGCCCGGCGGCCCACGGCGGGGCTCATGTCGAGGGCACCGCCTTGTCCCGCATCGTCACGAACTCCTCGGCCGCCGTCGGGTGGATGCCGATCGTCGCGTCGAACTGAGCCTTGGTCGCGCCGCACTTGAGCGCGATCGCGAGGCCCTGGACGATCTCGCCGGCGTCGGCGCCGACCATGTGGCAGCCGAGCACGCGGTCGCTCGAGGGATCGACCACGATCTTCATGAAGGTCGTCTCGTCGCGCCCGGTGAGCGTGTGCCGGAGCGGGCGGAAGCGGGTCTTGTAGACGTCGACCGCTCCGTGGCGGGCGCGCGCCTCCTCCTCGGTCAGGCCCACGGTCCCGATCGGCGGCTGCGAGAAGACCGCCGACGGCACGCCTTCGTGAACCGGGCGGGTCGGCTTGCCGCCGAACAGGGTGGCCGCGAGCGCCATGCCCTCGTGGATCGCGACCGGGGTCAGGTTCACCCGGTTCGTCGCGTCGCCGATCGCGTGGATGCTCGGCACGCTCGAGCGCGAGAACTCGTCGACGACGACGGCCCCGCCGTGCGCGAGCTCGACGCCGACGTCCTCGAGACCGAGGCCGGGGGTGTTCGGCGCGCGGCCGATCGCGTGGAGGACGACGTCCGTCGCGATCGCCTCGCCCGAGCGCAGCGTGGCGAGCAGGCGACCGTCGTGGCGGTCGATGCGCGCGACCTTCTCGCCGAAGCGCAGGTCGAGCCCGCGCTTGCGCAGTTCGTCGGCGAGCACCGAGCGCACGTCGCCGTCGAAACCTCGCAGGAAGAGGTCGCCGCGGTGGACGAGCGTGACCTCGGAGCCGAGCCCGTGGAGGATCCCGGCGCACTCGACCGCGATGTAACCGCCGCCGACGACCACGGCGCGGCGCGGAAGCGCCGGCATGTGGAAGAATTCGTTCGAGGTGATGCCGAGCGAGGCGCCGTGCTCCTCGGGGATCGACGGACGGCTGCCGGTCGCGACCAGGACGTGGCGCGCGCGCACGATCCGGCCGCCGACCCGCACCTCGTGCGGCCCGACGACCGTCGCGCGATCCTCGAGGATCCGCACCCCGTTCGACTCGAGAATCCGGCGGTAGACGCCGTTCAACCGCGCGATCTCGCGATCCTTCGCCTCGATCAGCCGGGACCACTCGAACGACGACGCCCCGACCTCCCAGCCGTAGCCGCGCGCGTCCTCGAAGTCGTCGTGGAAATGCGAGGCGAGAACGAGCAGCTTCTTCGGGATGCAGCCGACGTTGACGCAGGTGCCCCCGAGGCGGCTCTCCTCGGCGAGAGCGACGCGCGCTCCCATCGCCGCGGAGATGCGGCTCGCGCGCACCCCGCCCGAGCCGCCGCCGATCGTGAAGAGGTCGACGTCGAAGTCCACGGACGGCCTTCTAGCACGGGCGAGGCCGGGCCGGCTCCCGGCGACCTCGCGGGTCGCCGGGAGCCGAGCCGATCAGGAAAAGGAGGTCACTCCGGGATGGTCGCGCAGACGGCCGGGCGCGGGCCGTTCACGATGCTGTCGAACTTGGTCGGCGTGTCGCTCATGCCGGAGTTCGCGACCGTGCACAGCCCGGCCTCGAGGCCGAGCTTGAGCTGCAGGGCGAGCGAACCCTGGGGGAAGTCCGCCAGCGAGAAGACCTGCGAGCCCTTCACCACGATGACCAGGTTCTCGGCCTTCAACTTGATCGAGACCAGGCCGTCCGGCGACTTGTACGTCCAGACGGGCTTGCCGGCCGAGCCGCCGAGCTTCCAGTTCTGCGCAAACAGGTCCATGTGCATCTGGGTTCCCGGCTTCGACGGGTTCCAGACCCAGAGCTGGCCACCCTGCAGCGTCGGGTCGTCCGAGTACTGCGGGAGAGGCGGGGTCACGAAGCTCGAAGCGCCGCCCGAGTACTTCGACGTGAACTTGAGCGAACGCTGCGCCGGGTTCGTCGAGTCGCGCACCGAGAGCAGGCTCGGACGGATCCGGACGCCGTTGTACGGAGTCGGGGTCGGAACCGGCGTCCTCGTCGGAGTCGGGACGGGCGTCGGCGTCGGCGTGGCCGTCGGGCCGGGCGTCGGCGTTGGCGACGGGGTCGGCGTCGGAACCGGCGTCGGCGTCCTGGTCGGCGTCGGCGCAGGCGTCGGGGTCGGAACCGGCGTCGGCGTCGGCACGGGCGTCGGGGTCGGAACCGGCGTCGGCGTCGCACCAGGATCCGGGGTCGGCGTCGGCGTCGGAACCGGCGTGGCGGTCGGCACCGGCGTCGGCGTCGCGGTCGGCTCCGGCGTCGGCGTGGCCGGCGCGGGCGTCGGCGTGGTCACGCTCGGGTTGTTCGCCGGGTTCGCCGGGTCGTAGCCCGCGTCGAGCTCGGTGCGGTCGAGGAAGCCGTCCTCGTCGCGGTCGATGCCGACGCGCGTCCCGTTGCCCGGCGGGACGCAGGTGTAGGTCAGCTCCGAGCCCGCGCCGTTCGCGAGCGCGCGCAGTTGAGCGTCGGTCAGGTTCGCCTCGGAGGCCCGGTCGGACTTGAAGCTGCCGTTCGCCTGGCGGACCCAGCCGCGCTGCTCGCCGCCGACCACGCCCTTCACGACGAGGTCGCACTCGGGCACGTTTCCGCCGGCGTACTTGGAATTGTAGTTCGTCCCGGCGCGCGCGACCATGAGGTCGATGCGCGGGCCGACGACCGCCGAGTTCGACGAGTTCAGCGTGGTCTGCTGGCCGACGATCGGCGCGAAGTCCGAGGGAAAGGCCAGCACGAACTGCTCCATCTGGCGGCGCAGCGTGTCGCCGCCGTTGAAGCCGCTGTCGTTGTCGGAGTTGAAGACGGTCGCCTGGAAGAAGCGGAAGACGCCGTCGATGCTGCCGTCGTGCAGCACGCCGAAGCCGCGGATCTGGTCGCCCTTGTTCGCGTTGTCGCCGCTGTTCAGGAAGTTCTGCGGCGCGAGGCCGAACATGCCCACCTTCGTGTACACGTTGCGCAGGTGGGCGATCTTCATGATCTGCTGCTCGTTCTCGAAGCTCGCGTCGCCGTTGGTTCCGAAGAAGCCGTTGGCGGGGTCGAGGGTGTGGCAGCCGTTGCAGGTGAAGCCCTGGCCGAGCAGCGATGTGCCGTCCGACAGCCGGCTGCCGGTGTAGAAGTTGCGACCGGCCTGCTGGTCGGCCGTCAGCGTACCGTCGAGGTTCGCGTTCGGGTTCGGCGGCTGCATGATCGAGAGCGCGTAGTTCGTGAACTCGTTCATCTGCGCCGTCGTCGGCGCCACCGAGCGGCCGAGCAGGCCCGGGAACGCGACGATGAAGTTGTTGAACGAGAGATCCGCGCTCTTGCCGGAGCCGAAGACGCCGTTGGAGCGGTCTCCGCGCCAGTGCAGCGGGCCGTGGTTCTGCATCCCGCGGAAGGTCTGGGTCGTCATGGGACCCTTCATCGGGTGGAACTCGTTCGTCGCGGCGTCGCCGTTCACGCTGCCGCCCGCGGCGATCGAGAGCTTGATCGTCATCGGGCTGCTGGCGACCACGTCGTCCGGGTTGCCGAGGTCCCAGGCGAGGTCGTCGAGGTCGCCGAAGACGTGGCAGCTGCCGCAGGAGGACTCGCCGTTCGCGGACGAGAAGAACGCGTCGTTGCCGAAGACTCGGCCGTTGAAGACGCTCGCCGGCTCGCGGTCGTAGAGAGCGACGCTCGAAAGCTCGGCCTTCGAGGCGGTGTCGACCACGGAGACCGTGTTCGTGAAGCGGGAGAGCGCGTAGAGCCGCTGGCGCGCCTCGTCGAGGACGAGGCCCGCCGTGCCGCCGCCGGCGAGCTGGATCTGGGCCGCCGCGTCGGGAACGAAGGTGTCGGCCTCGATCTCCGAGGTCGCGAACACGCCGATCTTCGACGAGCCGTAGGCGGCGACGTAGAGCGTCTGGCCGTCGCTCGTCACCGCCATCTGGACCGGCTGCGCGAGCGTCTTGTTCTTGTCGCCGGGCGCACCCTTCGTCGTGTAGTCGATGTGCTTGTTCAGGTTGCGGGGCTTCACCTGCGTTCCGTCGATCACGGTGATGCGGGCGCGGTGCAGGTTGCCGCGGACCGTCGACGCCGAGTCGCCGGGCCCCTCGAAGCGGGTCAGGTTGTTCGCCTCGGTGTTGGACACGTAGACGCGACCCGTCACCGGGTTCACCGCGATCCCGAACAGGATCGTGCCGACGCTCTTCCAGTTGGTCGTCTCGACCGGCGGATTCGCGTTCGCGTTGATCTCGAAGACGTCCTTGTCGGGCAGGTTGAAGCGGACGACGTTCTTCCAGTCGCGGCCTTGGGTGTCGCGCCACGCCGTGCCGCTCTCCTCCCTCTGGACGATGAGGCCGGTCTCGGGGCCCTTGCTGCCCGCGACGTTCACGCGCGGGTTCGGCATGCCGCCCGGGATCGCGGTGCCGTCCGAAAGGGTGCCGGTGCAGGTCGGGGTACCGTCGCAGACCACGCCCTCGGCGACCGTCGTGGTGCGGTTGCCCGAGTGGAAGATGCCGGCGTAGACCTTGGACCCGTCGGCGCTGACGCCGAGCGCACGCGGCGTGTCGCCGAAGAGCTTCACGACCGTGAGCGGCGTGCCGCCGAGCGTCGAGCCCAGGTTGGTCGCGTCGAAGACCCAGACGTCGGCACGGGCGACGCCCGCCGTGGTGAGCTGCGGGTCGAAGCCGATGTTCTGGCCGCGGTGGGCCGTCGTGACGAACGCGCGGTTGCGGCCCGTGCCGCCGAACACGATGTCGCCCGGCTCGTCGCCGACGAGCAGGGTGCGCACGACGCGCGCCGGGTTCGAGGACACGTCGACGATGCTGATCGAGTCGGAGAGATGATTCACGACCCAGAGTTCGCCGTCGGTGCGCAGCGCGACCGAGACGGGCTCCATGCCGACCGAGACCGAGCCGACCCTGGAGAGGCCCGAGCCCGAGACCGAGAAGATCTCGACCCGGTTGTCGGGGGTGTTGACCGCGTACAGGCGGGTACCGTCGGAGGACAGGGCCAGCGGCCGGACGGGCACGCTGTCGAAGTTGAAGAACGATGCGGCACGTGCCGTCGCGGGCAGAAGAAGAGCGAGCCCGAGCAGGACGCCCGAGGCGAGCCTCGACCGGCTGCGGTTCCTGTTCCCGTTCATGAGTCGATTCTCCCCGAGTCCGGATTCCGTAAGAGGCCGTCACAGGCCCCCGGTGGGCGGACGCCCGATGGAGTAGACCGGATGGTCCGGAGTGTTCAATAGGTATTTTCGGGCGATCGACCGAAATTTCGCGTAACGCGGCGCGTTACAGGCCGGGGCTTGGCGCCCACGGCCCGTGAAGTTCCCTGCCGCCCGCGGCGACTGGTACGACACCGGGCATCCGATGGACCTCCCGAGTCGACTCCTCACCCTGGCCGAGGACCTCGTCGAGCTGCCCCGCTTCCTCGAGGTGAAGCGGGCCCTGGACGCGGCGGCCCGCGACGGGATGAAGACGATGGGCCGGGTCTGCCGCGAGCAGGCCGAGCGCATCCCCGACCGGGTCGCGCTCCGCTTCGA
>JAGWVP010000116.1 GCA_018970825.1 bacterium
ACAACCTGTTCGTCGGATCGACGAACTACACGCTCATCCTGGCGGGCGCGGCCGGCTTCAAGATCGACACGCGCTACAGTTCGATCCGCTACGACGGGAACCTCTACCAGTTCGGGTCGGGCGGGATCCTCTGGTCGTCGGGCATCTACTCGGCCCAGTTGCCCGACCCCGACGGGGCGAAGGCCTTCGCGGACTACCAGGCCGCGAACCCGCCCGACCTCCAGGACGTCCGCAGCCGGCGCACGACGCTTCCCGCGGCCTCCCTCTTCGTCGACCCGGCGGCCGGGAACTACCAGCTCGCGCCGGGCAGCCCGGCGATCGACGGCGGCGTCGAGCTCACGACCACGCGCACCGCGTCCGCCACCGCCTCGACGCGGGTGCCGGTCGTGCGAGCCGCGTTCTTCCACGACTCCTACGACGGCCTGATCGCGCCCGACTGGATCGTCGTCGGGTCGAACCCGGCCGTCCAGGTGGTTTCGATCGACGACTCGACGAACGTCATCACCGTCGCGACCCCGATCACCTGGAGCGTGGGCGACCCGGTGAACCTGCCCTTCCAGGGCACCGCGCCGGACAACGGGGCGTTCGAGAGCAGCACGCCCGCACCGGCCCCGCCGACGCTCCTCGGCGTCGAGCCGCTCCCGTCCTGAGGCGAGTCGGCCGGGCCGCTGCGCGCGACGCCTCCGCCCGGACCCGGGCAGGTGCGCGAAGGCGGTGCGCCTCAGCTCCGGTCGGCGCGCGCGCCCGCACGCGGCGACCCGGTCGACGCGATCTCCCGGGCCGGGTTGCCGGCCACCGTGGCGCCCGGCGGAACCGGTTGGACGACGACGCTTCCGGCCCCCACGACCGCGTCGTCGCCCACGTCGGCCATGATGATCGCCCCCTCGCCGATCCACGCGCGGTGGCCGATCCTCACCCGGCCCAGCACCGGCTCGCGGAGGGCCCCCCCCGCGTGCTGGTGGCGCCCGCTCGTGATCGAGACGCGGCTCGCGACGTTGGCTCCCTCGCCGATCGTCGCCCGCCCGACGATGCAATAGGCGCCGAGGTGGGCGTCGCGGTGGATCACCGCCTCCCGGTGGGCGAAGAACGTGCCGATCGAGACGTGGGCCCGCTCGGCACAGCCTTCGAGCGTGGCCATGTAGAAGGCCTTCCGCAGAACGCTGCCGGGGACGCCGGGTGCGAGAGCGAGGAACTGCGCGCAGGTCGAGAAGACGACCTCGCCGGGGCCGAGCGCCCTCTCGACCGCGCAGAGCAGCAGGAGGGGCGAGAGCAGGACCTGGGCGAGCCACGTCGTCGCCCAGCGGATCGCGTCGCCCGCGCTCACGCGGCCCTCCCGGTCCTGCGCACGAGCCCCGCGAGGGAGCCGAGCCCGAGCGAGTCGAGTTCGTCGGCACCGACGAAGCCTCCCGCGACGAGGATCGCGACGTAGGTCGCACCGGCGAGCGTCGCCGAGAAGGCGACCGGGGCGTCGCGCAGGAGCCACGCCAGCACGCCCGCGGCCGCCGAGGCGACGACCGGCCAGGCCGCGAGGCCGACCGGCGCCGCGGTGCCGGGCAGACGCCGCGCGAGGAAGGCGGCCTGCGAGACCGCGTAGACGAGCACGGAGACGAGCGTCGCCACCGCCGCACCCGCGGGGCCCATCGCCGGGATGAGGAAGAGGTTCAGGAGCACGTTCACGGCGGTCATCGCGACGTTCATCCAGAGGTCCACCCGCTGGTGGTCCGCACCGACCAGCAGGTAGGCGTGATAGCGGACGATGCCGTACGGGACGAGGGTCCACATGAGGACGACGAGGCTCGGGACGGCCGGGTCGAAGCCCGCGCCGTAGAACAGCCGCAGGATCGGCTTCGCGAGCACGGTGCAGACCACGGCCGCCGGCAGCGCGACCGCGAGCAGCCAGCGGCTCGCGAGCGCACCGATCCGTGCGACCCGGGCCCGGTCCTCGCGAAGGGCCGCGACGAGCTGCGGATAGAGCGACAGGCAGAGGCTCTGCGGGACCACCATCGCGAGTTCGAGGAGCCTCCAGGCCGCCCCGTAGTAGCCGACGTCCTCGACCGGCCGCATCTTCGAGAGCATGAACACGTCGATGCGCCAGTAGAGGGTCGCGAAGATCCCGACCAGGAGGAAGGTCGGCGCGACCCGGAGCATCGACCGCTGCACGTCGCGGTCGAGCGACGGCACGACGGACACGCCCTCGCCGCGGAGCAGGACGAGCGCCACGATCACCGCGGCGATCCGGGCGACGATCGCCGAGCCGAGCACCGCCTCGACGCCGAGTCCGGCGACGATCGCCGCGAGGCCGAGCCCGACCTTGAGGACGCTCTCGGCGAGCGCGGTGCAGGCGAGGTGGTCCATCCGCTCGGTCGCGACGAAGCCGCCCTCGAGAAGCGAGCCCACGGTCCAGGGCACGAGCGCGAAGGCGAGGATCGCGATCGAGCGCGCCGTCGCGTCGTCGTAGCCGAAGCGGAAGGCGCAGGCGGCCATCGCGACGGTCGAGATCGCCGCCGCGATCGCGCCCAGCGTGGACGCGTTGCCGAGCAGCGGGCCGAGACGCCTGCGGTCGCGCGCGCCGTCGCGCGTCACGACGGAGTAGAGGCCGAGCGGCGCCACCGTGTTGAAGAAGTAGAGCCAGGTGTAGGCGAGCGTGTACCGGCCGAGCGCCTCGCTGCCGAGGCGGCGGGACAGCAGCAGGACCACCGGCAGCGACAGCGCGGGCACGACCACCCGCAGGACGACGAGCACCGCGGTGTTGCGGAAGACCCGCCGACCCGCCCCCGCCGCCTCGCCGTAGGGCGCGTCGGAGCTCACGCGACGGGGCCCCCTGCCGTGCGCACGCGGCGCTCGGCCTGGAGGCGCCAGAGCCCGCGGTCGACGACCGCCCACGCATCGAGCCCACCCTCGACGATCCGCCGGAACATCCCGAGTCCCTCGCCGCCCTCGACCTTGTCGCGCGGCAGCTCGAGCGGATCGGCGCCCGGCGCGACCGCGCCGTGGACGGCGGTGAAGGCGCAGCGATGGCCCGCGGCCGCGATCGCCTCCCGGGTCGCGTCGTCGAAGTCGCCGCCGGTGCCGTAGGGATAGGCGAAGTCGCGCCCCGCCGCGTCGCCGAGCCGCTCGCGGAGCGTCTCGCGCGCCCGCGCGACCTGCCGCCGCGCCTCGTCGGCCGGGATCCGAGCGAGCGAGACGTGGTCCCACCCGTGCGACCCGACGTCGACGCCGGCGTCGAGGACCTCGCGGAGTTCGTCCCAGGTCACGTGCGACTCCTCGCCCGCGTCCGTCGCCCGGCGGTCGCGGACCTCGGCGACGGACACGAAGAGCACGGCCGGAATGCGGCGACGTCGGAGGATCGGCAACGCTTTCGCGTGGAAGTCGCGGTAGCCGTCGTCGAACGTGACGAGCACGGAGCCGGGTCGCGGTGCAGGGCCGCCGTCGATCCAGGCCGCGACCTGGTCGGCGGAGATCGCGAGCCGTTCGCGCTCGAGCCACTCCATCTGCGCGTCGAAGTCCGCCGGGGCGACGCTGAAAGGCTCGCGCCTCGCCTCGCGCACGCGGTGGTACACGAGGACGCGGACGACCGGGCCCCGGGCGGCTCCCGCGAGCCGCGAGAGCCAGGGCGAGGCGAGCGCGACGGCGGCGCGCGTGCCCTTCTTGATCGCCCACCGCGACGCTGTCAGCCCCGGCCCCACCGTGGCGTGGATTACCCCGCGGAGGGGTGTCGCGTCGACCGGTCCCGGAGCGCGCGGGCGAGGAAGATCGGGTTGCCGAGCAGGTACCGACGCCACTTCCGGCCCGGCTGCTGGAGGAGGATCTGGACCCACTCGACGCCGAGGCGCCGGACCCAAGGCGCGGCGCGACGCAGGTTGCCGCCCCAGTGGTCGAAGAGGCCGCCCACGCCGATCGCGACCGGTACGCCGAGACGCGCCCGGTGGCGGTCGATCCAGATCTCCTGGAGCGGGTTGCCCATGCCGACGAGCAGGAGGTCGGCGCCCGAGGCCGCGATGCGGTCCGCCGCCTCGCTCGCCGCCGGCTCGTCGAGGACGTAGCCGTGGTGGAAGCCCGCGACGGTCGCTCCCCACGTCGCCTCGACGTGGCGTGCGGCACGCTCGACCGTCTCGGCGGTCGCGCCCAGCAGGTAGACGCGGCAGCCTCGGGGCGCCATGCGCTCGAAGAGCTCGGGCACGAGGTCCGTGCCGACGAGGTTGTCGCGGAGCTCCACGCCGCGCAGGCGGGCCGCGATGCGCGTGCCGGTGCCGTCGGCGAACACGACGGCCGACCGACCGAGCACCGCCCGGTAGGCCGGGTCCTCCCAGGCGAGGTTCAAGGTGTGGGCGTTGACGATCGAGACCGCGTGCGTGCGACCGTCCCTCGCGCGAGCCCAATCCTCGAGAATCCCGCAGGCCTCCCCGCGCGTGGCGTTGGCGACCTCGACGCCGAGCAGGCGCACCGACCCGATCCCGCGCGTCGCGGGCTCGCTCGACGCCCCCTCGAGTCCGGTTCGGGTGGGACCACTCACGCGTCGATCTTCCGGGAGCGGCCTCGACGCCGCAACGAGGGCGGCAGGCACGGGGAGACTCTCCGCCGGCTCAGGCCGCGCGCTGCGGAACGCCGTCGCGGCGGGCGCCTCTCGACATCATGGCGATGCCGAGCTTGCGAAGCTGTCCTCCGATTCCCGTGGATCGTCCCGCGACGACCGCGTCGACGCCGTCGTCGCCGTGGACGGCGAGCCCGGCGCGACGCGCCCGGATCGCGATCTCCGGCACGGCGAGCATCGCCGCGGCCGGCAGGCGAAGCCTGCGCCCGAGGTCGATGCGATCGGGCCGGAAGGCGCACGCGAAGCCCGACGAGCCCCCGGGGGCGTCGCCGGCCCCGGGAGCCGAGGTGGTCGCCACGTCGGCCCCCGCCTCGATCCGGCGGACGAGCTCCTCGATCCGCTCGGGGCAGAACCCGGGGTCGACCTCGATCGCACAGACGATCGGAGAGGTCGACCTGGCGAGCCCGGCGCGCAGCGCAGACCCGAAGCCCCTGCGGCGGTCCTGGCGCAGAACGCCGATCCGGGATTCGCCACGGGCGGCCTCGAGCAGCCGGGCGAAGGTCCCGTCGTGGGTGCCGTCGTCGACGAACACGAAGCGCCAATCCCGGCGGCCCCCCGCGAGCGCCCGGGCGACGCGTTCGACCGCGCCGTCGAGCACCGGGCCGTCACCGAGGCACACGGCGACCACGGTCACCTTCGGAACCTGATTTTCCATCGGAACCCCCGCCGTTTAATCGGCGTCCCGCGGAAAATCCATAGGGTGAGGCGGCCCTCCCGGGCCGTTGCCTATTTTTCCCACAGCAGCCGGCGGGATGCCATGCGTTCCGCGATGCCGGGGAGGGCACCTGGTCAGGCGGCGATCAGAAACCGGGTCAGTGGGCACCCTCGCCGGAGAGCACGGCCGGCACGGTCATCAGCATGATCTTGAAGTCGAGCGCGAGCGACCAGTTGTCGATGTATTCCATGTCGGCCCGGATGATGTCGTCGAAGTTCGGGCGACGGCTCGTCACCTGCCAGAGACAGGTGATGCCCGGCTTCACCGCGAACCGGCGATGGTGCCAGCGGGCCTCGATGCGGTCGACGTCGCGGACCGGCAGCGGGCGCGGCCCCACGATGCTCATGTCGCCGGTGAACACGTTCCAGAGCTGGGGCAGCTCGTCGAGACTCGTGCGGCGCAGGATCCGGCCGACCCGCGTGATGCGCGGATCCCGCCTGATCTTGAAGACCGCGCCCGAGGCCTCGTTCGCCCGTTCGAGCTCCGGCAGCAGTTTCTCGGCGTCGACGACCATCGTGCGGAACTTGAGCGCCGGGAAGCGTCGGCGGTTGAGCCCCACCCGCTCCTGGCGGAAGATCGCGGGCCCGGACGAATCGAGCCGGATCGCGAGTGCGACGAGTGCCATGATCGGCGCGAAGACGACCAGCGCGACGGCGGAGATCACGATGTCGATCACCCGCTTCACGACGAGCCCGACGCTCTCCGGCGGGCCCGAGGCGATCGTGATGACCGGGTGGCCCGACAGGGTGTCGACCGACGCCCACGCCCACTCGAGCACCGCGAGGTTCGCGATGACGCGCACCGTGACGCCCTGCTCCTCGCAGGTCGAGATGATCTCGCGGATGACCGACTGGGATCCGCCGTCGAGGTCGAGGGCGACGAACACCTCGTCGATCGGGTGACGGTCGACGATTCCCTGCAGCTTGTCGACGACGCGGCGGGGCGCGAGTGCAGGCTCGGCGAGGTCCCGCTCGATGTCGACGACCTCGACGACGTGGTACCCGAGCGCGTCGCGCCGGGCGAGGTCGGCCGCCGACTCGAGGTTCTGCCGCCCCGCGCCGACGAAGACGACGTCGCGCAGGTTGCGGCCCATCGTCCGCGCGCGGCGGGCGATCTCGCGCAGCAGGCGTCGTTCCAGGCACAGTCCGACGAAGGCAGCGACGGCGAACGCGTAGACGAATCCCGGGGTGAGCACGTCGATGTCGACGAGCGGCCGGAGCGCCGCGAGCGGCACCACGCAGAGCATCGTGACGAACGCGAGGTCGGTGACCTCGCGCATCGGGCGCGACAGGCGGTACGAATTGTAGAGGCCGCGCGTGGTGAGGGCGACGTGCCACGCGGCCAGGTAGAGGGCGACACCGACCACGTTCGCGACCGAGAGCCGCACCTGGAAGATCGACAGCCAGTGGTTGCGGTCGAACTCGGGCGAGGTGGCGACGGCCGCGAGCAGGATGCTCGCGACCACGACCACGAGGTCGAACGCCTTGAGCAGGGTCAGCAGGTGTCGACGGCGGGCGTGCATCGGGGATTCGCTTCCTCGGCAGCGGGCGGCGCGGGCGTCTGCGATCAGCCGATCAGCCGGTCGAACCAGCGGGGGGAGTGGTCCCGCGTGCGGTCGAGCACGACGCCGAGCAGGCGGCATCCCGTCGCGCGCGCACGCTCGGTCGACTCCGCGAGCGCCGTGCGGTCGGTGACGAGGCTCTCGGCGACGAGCACGAGCCCGTCGGTCGCCCGGGCGACCAGCGCCGCGTCGGCGCCGGTCGAGAGCGGCGCCGCCTCGACGACCAGCAGGTCCGCCTGCGCGTCGCAGCGCCAACGGCGCAGCTGCTCGACGCCGGCCTCGTCGTGGAGGTCGAGCTTGAGCGAGCCGGGCGCACCGCGTCCGAGCGCTCGCACGACCGCGGTGCGCCCGACCGGCTCCCGGACCTCGGCCCGCAGCACGGCGAGCCCGCGGCGCTCGGCCTGGGAGACGAGGCTCGAGCCGATCGCGGCGACCGAGCGCGTCGGCACGGCGCCGGCGATCACGATCGCACCGATGCCTTCCACGGCGAGAGCACGCAGGCGGTCGAAGAGAGCGTCGCTGCCGTCGAGCGCGGCGGCACGGCGGATCTCCCGGTCGACCGAGGCGCGCCGTTGCGCGTCCCGTTCGCCGTCTCCCGCGGCAGGAGTGGTCGAAGGAGTCGCATCCGCCGGATCGGCGCTCCCCTCGGCCTCGTCCCGCAGTCGGTTCAGCGTCTGGACGTACTTGCTCAAGCTCGGCTCCCCGGTACCGCCTGCGCCGAATCCAAGCACACGCGGGTGTCCGCATCGACGGCGGGGGCCGCGGCCCGGCGATCGGCGCCGGGCCTGGTGCGCCGGCTCGACTCTCGGGCGACCGGCGGCTTCGAGCGCCGGTCGTCCGCATCCGTCTCGGCGACGGCGCGTCCCGCGCGCCCGCCGGCCGCGCGAACTGCCCGGTCCGAGGGGCGCCCGGAAGCGGCGGGCCGGGCGAGATCCGTGCGTCCACGACGCACCCCCTTCGCCGGTCTCGAGTCGCCCGAACCCGTGATCGGAACCGCATCAGAATCGCGAGACGCCGCAACCGGTTCGGCCGAGGGCATCGCGATGGCCTCGTGGGCGGAGATCGGCGCGGAGGGTCTCACCGGCGCAGGCGCGGACTCCCCGGCAACCGCGTCGGCAGGAGCCGTGCGCTCGACGAACCCCGCGACCAGCGCGGAGGTCGGCGGCGACGCGACGGCCGGAGGACGCGGGAGGCCGGAGAGCCGGGCCACGGCCCCGAGCGCCAGCGCGGCCCCGGCGGCGGCCAGTCCCGCGGTCCGCGCGCGCCGAGCGCCGCGGGAACGAAGCCGGACCAGCGTCGCACCCGAGCGCTCGCGCTCGGCGGCGATCGCGCAGGCGAGCCCCACGCGCGGGGCGCCCTTCGCCCAGGCGGAGAGCATCGCGTTGTGGCAGAGGACGTTCAGTCGCCGCGGCACGCCGCCCGCGCGCTGCACGAGG
>JAGWVP010000117.1 GCA_018970825.1 bacterium
CATCGGCGTCGTCGAGCACCACGAAGTCGATGCGCTGAACGTCTACCGCGCGGGACTCGAAGCGATGGCGCGTGCGATCGCCGCGCTGCCCTCGCCCCCGGAACACCTGCTCGTGGACGCGCGGATGGTTCCGGGATGCGAAATCCGGCAGACCTGCGTCGCCGGCGGCGATCGCACCGTGTACAGCATCGCGGTCGCGTCGATCGTCGCGAAGGTTCACCGGGACCGCCTCATGGCGGACATGGACGAGCGATACCCGGGCTACGGGTTCGCACGCCACGCGGGATACGCGACGGCAGCACACCTGCGCGCGCTGCGCGATCTCGGCCCGTGCCCGATCCACCGTCGCTCGTTCGCCCCGGTTCGTGCCGCCCTGGGTTTGCCCGCCGGGGCGGCGGACACCGCTGCGGGAGGCGCGTCGTGAGCCGGGGGGGACGATCCGGCGAATCCGAGCCCGCCGCGGGCGAGACTTCGGCGCGGACGGCCATCCGGGGAAGCGATCGTCCGACCCCGCCCGGAGTGGTTCGTGTCCGCTCCGAAGCCGCCTCGCGCCCGAGGGCGGCGACGACGGCGGGCCCGGCAGTCCGCTCGCGCCGCGTGCCGCTGTCGCGGGACAGGATCGCCGACGCTCTGCGCATGGTGGAGAGCAAGCGCGAGGCGCCGCACCTCTACTTGTCCGCGACCGTCGACGCGAGCGGCTGCGTCGCGCTGCTGGGGGAGCGCGGCGTCGGCCTTCCGGGCGACGAGCCCGTCGCGGTCGAAGACCTCGTGCTCGCGGCCTGCGCGGGCGCGCTCGGCGAGTTTCCCGGACTGAACGCTCGTTTCGCCGGGGACGCGATCGAGTCGTGGGAGGAAATCCACCTCGCGTTCTCGGTCGCGGCAGGGGAGTCTCTCGCTTGGCCCGTCCTGCGCTCGCCGGAACGACTCCCGCTCGAAGCGGTCGCGGCCCTTCGGCGCGAGCTCGTCCGCCGCACGGGCACGGGGGAACTCGCAGACGAGGACGCGGCGGGGTCGACCTTCTCGGTGCTCCTGCTGCGCGAACTCGGGATCGACTCGGCTCACGCGGTGGTCAGGCCGCACCAGGTGGCGGTCCTCGCCGTCGGGGGGCCGCTTCGTCGGCCCGTCGTGCGGGGGCAGTCCGTCGAGGCCGGGTGGGTCGTCGAACTCGGCCTCTCGTGCGACCACCGGGCGGTCGGGGCACCGCTCGGTGCCCGTTTTCTCGCGGCGATCCGGCGGCGCGTCGAGCGGCCCGCGATGCTGCTCGGCGATTGACGTGACGGAGCGGGCCATCGAGGTCTCCTGGCTCGGCAGGATCGGCTTCGACGAGGCGCTTCGCCTGCAGGAGGAGATCGTCGCCGAGGGCTCGGCGCCGGACCGCCTGCTGCTGCTCGAGCACGACGCCGTGTTCACCACCGGGCGGGGCGGCGACCCGGGCAACCGACCCGAACCCACGGGCCCCTTCGGACGGGTCCCGGTGCGGCGGGTCGGACGGGGAGGGGAGGCGACCTACCACGGGCCGGGGCAACTCGTCGGCTACGCGCTCCTCGACCTGCGCGCCCGTGGCGGGGACGTCCATCGCCTGCTCCGGGCCCTCGAGCAGGGGGTGATCGACCTGCTCCGGTCGCGGGGGATCGAGGGGGTGCGCGTCCCCGGTCGCACGGGCGTCTGGATCGGAGCCGGTCCGAACGCCGCGCAACCCCCGCGCAAGATCGCCGCGATCGGCGTGGGCGTTCGGCGTGGCCGCTCGATGCACGGATTCGCGCTCAACGTCTCGCCCGACCTGGACGCGTTTGCCGCAATCGTCCCTTGCGGTATCGAGGGAGTCGTGACCACGTCGATCGCTTCCGAGGGCCTCCGGCCTGTTCCGTCCGTGGGCGAGATTGCGCGGGACGCCGCTTCGACCGTTCCGAACGCGATCGAGGAATTGCTGCCGGTGATCGGGTCCACCGAGGAGGCACGTTGAGCGACGTGGGAAGCCCCGTGCCGCAGGCTCGGCGCCATCCCGACTGGATCCGCGTCCGGATCCCCGGGGGGCCGGGATGGGCGAAGACGCGGCAGGTCGTCGCGGATTCGGGTGTCGCGACCGTGTGCGAGGAGGCCCGGTGCCCCAACCTCGCGGAGTGCTGGGCCCACGGCACGGCGACCTTCATGCTCATGGGGGACACCTGCACGCGCAACTGTGGCTTCTGCGCCGTGACCCACGGGCGGCCGAAGCCGCTCGATCCCGACGAGCCCGAACGCCTTGCCCGGGCGGTCGAACGCCTGGGCCTCGTCCACGCGGTCGTGACTTCGGTCGACCGGGACGACCTCCCGGACCTGGGCGCCGGGCACTTCGCGGCTGCCGTGCGGGCCATCCGCGACCGCGTTCCCGCCTGCTCGGTCGAGGTGCTGACCCCCGATTTCCAGGGAAGGCGGGAGGCGGTCGAAACCGTCGCACGCGCGCCGCTGGCGATCTACAACCACAATCTCGAGACGGTCCCGCGTCTCTACAAGCGCGTCCGTGCCGGTGCGCGCTACGAGCGATCGCTCGACGTTCTCCGGTGGGCCGGCGAGTTCCGCGACGAAGGGCGCTACACCAAGGCCGGGCTCATGCTCGGACTCGGAGAGAACGCCGACGAGGTCCTGTCGGTGCTTCGAGACCTGCGCTCCGTGGGCTGCGACATCCTCACCCTCGGTCAATATCTTCGGCCCGGGCGCGACCACCTGCCGGTCGAGCGCTACCTCGACCCGTCGGAGTTCGACCAACTCGGGGCCGAGGCCCGGTCCATGGGCTTCGCTCACGTCGAGTCGGGGCCTCTCGTGCGATCCTCCTACCACGCTTGGTCTCACGTACCCGGAGCGACCTGAAGGCAGCCTTTCGGGAAATTTCGTCCACCCAGCCTCACAAAACGCGCCGATTCCGTTGCACCCCCGGGGCGTTTCCCTTACCAACCGACGGGTTCCAAGGGTCTCGGTTGGGGTTCGGGAGGGACGAATGCTCAAGCTGTACGACTTTCCGCAGTGTCCGTTCGGTCAGAAGACGCGCATCGTGCTCGCCGAGAAGCAGCTCGACTGGCAGATGGTCCTGGTCGACCTGCGGAAGAACGAGCAGCACGCTCCCGATTTCGTGGCGATGAGTCCCTTCCACAAGGTTCCCGTCCTCGTCGACGAGGAGGAGGGGGACGGCCAGACGGTGATCTACGACTCGACCGTGATCAACGAATTTCTCGAGGACGAGTACCCCGAGCCGCCGCTCCTGCCGCAGGGGGACTCGGCGGGTCGGGCGCGGATCCGGCAGCTCGAGGACTACGCGGACACGGCGTTCACGCTGTCGGCCGGGACCTACCTGATCGAGCACGCCAAGCAGGCGGCCGAGCGCGATCCGGAGAGGCTTCGCCGGGCGAAGGAAGAGGTCGACCGGGCCCTTCTGCTCCTCGATCGGGAACTCACCGGGCGCGAGTACCTCGGGGGCACCTTCAGCCTCGCGGATGCCGCTTTCGCTCCCCGCCTCATGCTCCTGGTGAACCGGGGCGTGCCGTTCCCGGAGGGGACGCGGTCGCTGCGCGGCTACGTCGATCGGCTCCGCAACCGCGAGAGCATCCGCCGACTCGAGGGACTCTGACCGGTTCGTCCGGACGGCGTGGCGCCGGGCGGAGCCGGCGCGCAGCCACCGTCACTCGGACGGCCGGATAACCGTGTCCTTCGGGATCACGACGATCCCGGAGTCGCTCACGGTGAACAGCTCCCGGTCGCGATCGAGGTCGTACCCGATCCTGTAGCCCTCCGGGATCTCGACGTTCTTGTCGATGATCGCCCGCCGGATCCGCGCGTGTCGGCGCACTCGCACGTTGTCCATCAGGACCGAGTCCTCGATCTGTGCGAAGCTGTGTACGAACACGCTTCGTCCGAAGACCGAGTTCAGGACCGAGGCGCCCGAGATGATGCTGCCCTCGCCGATGATCGACTGGGTCGCCTGACCGCGGCGCCCGACCTCGTCGAAGACGAACTTGGCGGGAGGGAACGGTGCCTGGACCGACCGGATCGGCCACCGGAGATTGTAGAGATTGAGGGCGGGGTCGGTGTCGCGCAGGTCCATGTGCGCGGCGAAGTAGGAGTCGAGCGTCCCGACGTCGCGCCAGTAGAGGGCCTTGTCGGGCGGTTCGCCCGGGAGGCGATTCTCGGAAAAGTCGTAGGCGAAGATGCGCAACGCACCGAGGTTCTCCGGGATCACGTGGCGTCCGAAGTCGTGGCCTTCCTCCGCATGCGCTGCCGCCTGGGAGCGCAGGATGTCGACGAGCGTGTCCGCGTCGAAGAGGTAGTTGCCCATCGAGGCGAGGCAGAAGCCGGGCATGTCCGGCATCTCGGGCGGGTCCCCGGGCTTCTCGAGGAAACGCGTGACGCGCCCCTGCTGCCCGACCTCGACGATCCCGAGGCCACCGGCCTCCGCCTTCGGGACCCGGATCGAAGCGATGCTCACCTCCGCTTCGCGCTCGAGGTGCTGGTCGATCATGAGTCCGAGATCCATGCGGTAGATGTGGTCTGCACCGAAGACCGCGACCAGGTCCGGACGAAAATTCTCGATCAGGTTCAGGTTCTGGTAGATCGCGTCGGCCGTGCCCTGGTACCAGGTCTGTCCGTGCCGCATCTGCGCCGGGACCGGCGAGATGAACTGCTCGGGAAGCAACCCGCCGAACTGCCAGCCTGCAGCGAGATGTTCGATCAGCGACTGCGACTTGAACTGGACGAGGACGTAGATCGAGTAGATCTTCGAGTTGACGAAGTTCGAGAGGACGAAGTCGATCAGTCGATACTTGCCGCCGAACGGGACCGCGGGCTTCGCCCGGTCGTTCGTGAGCGGCTGCAGGCGCCGTCCTTCGCCGCCTGCGAGGACGATGCCGAGGACGCGTGGACGAGACTTGGGCATTCGAGTGAAGCGTGGCCGGGGTGACCGGGAGAGTCAAGGCAGGGTCCGGGCCCGACTGGAGGGGAGAACTCTCCGGGGCTCGTCGCCGGTGGCGGCCCCGTCCGGCCGTGGTACTCCTCGACCGTGGATCCCGGTTCACCCGAGGAGGAGCGCCGACGCCAGGAAGTCATCGACTCCTACAAGGTCGTCTGTCTCTGCAACAAGATCCGTCGCGGCGTGATCCAGCGCGCGATCGCCGGGGGGGCGAGATCCCTCGAAGACGTGAAGCGGCAGACGAGAGCAGGGACCGGGCCCTGCGGAGCCAAGCGCTGCGGACCCGTGATCGCGCAGATGCTCCGGCGCTGAGCCGCTCTCGGCACCTTCCCTGCGCTGCCGCTTGATCGACCCGGGAGGGCTGGTACCTAACGACAATCGCGAATCGTTCTCGTTAGTGGCCGATCCTCGGCCGCGGATTCGCGAGCAAAGGAGAAGGTGAGGGAATGGGCGAACTGAAGGGTACGAAGACCCACGAGAACCTGAAGGGCGCTTTCGCAGGCGAGTCGCAGGCGAACCGACGCTACCTCTACTTCGCGCGCAAGGCGGACATCGAGGGACACCCCGACGCGGGCGGGCTTTTCCGCAACACCGCGGAAGCGGAGACGGGGCACGCGTTCGGCCACCTCGACTTCCTCTCGAAGGTGGGCGACCCCGCGACCGGGCTCCCGATCGGCCAGACCAAGGACAACCTGAAGGCCGCCGTCCAGGGCGAAACCTACGAGTACAGCGAGATGTATCCCGGCTTCGCGAAGACCGCGCGCGACGAGGGCTTCCCCGAGATCGCCGAGTGGTTCGAGACGCTCGCGAAGGCCGAGAAGTCCCACGCAGGCCGCTTCGAGAAGGGGCTGAAGGAACTCTGAGGTCCGGCCGCCGGGGCGGACCCAGGTCCTCCCCGGCGCCGATTCCCCAGGAGCGCACCATGCGGAAGGTCACCCTCGAGGATCTTTCCGGTCTCTCCCGGTACGCGGGGGAGCGCGACGGGGCGCGCTCGCGGATCATCGAGATCAAGCGCGCGCGTCGCGTGTCGATCGGCGACCGCGTGACGGTCGTCTTCGAGAACTTCGAGACCATCCGGTTCCAGGTGCAGGAGATGGTCTTCGTCGAGCGGATCACCGACATCGACGAGATCCGCGAGGAGTGCGCTGTCTACAACGCACTCCTTCCGGGCGATCGGGAACTGTCGGCGACTCTCTTCGTCGAGGTGACCGACCAGGCGAGCATCGCCGACGAATTGAACCGGCTGATCGGCATCGACGAGCACGTCGTCTTGTCGATCGACGGGATCGAGGTGCCGGCCCGTTTCGAGCCGGGCCGGACGCGAGAAGACCGGATTTCCGCGGTGCAATACGTCCGCTTCCCGCTTTCCGGGGAGGCGGTTCGTGCCCTCGGGCGGCCCGGGTGCCAGGTTCGCCTTCGGGTCGAACACCCGTCCTACCGTGCGGAGACCACCCTCGACGAGGCCCAGCGAGCGAGTCTCGCGGCCGACGTGGCCGGGTGATCGCGAAAGGGGAGCCGCGGTCGGGCCGGTCGACGCGCCAGCTCGAGGCGACGCGTGCGGCCCTCGCCGAGACCGACCGCCATCCGACGGTCGAAGAGGTCCACGACCGCGTTCGCCTGCGGCTCGGCAGAGCGAGTCTCGCGACGACCTACCGAAACCTCCGCAAGCTCGTATCGGAAGGGCGGGCGATCGAGATCGCGGTGCCCGGCCGTCCGGCGCGATTCGACGGGCGCCTCGATCCGCACGATCACTTCCTCTGCCGGGCCTGCTCGGCCCTGATCGACGTCGGCCGGGCCGGTGCTTCGAGGAGCGTCGTTCTCGACGAGGACCGAGACGCAGGCGCGCATGTCGTCGACGACTGGAGCGTTTTGTTTCGAGGGGTCTGTGCCGCTTGCACGTCCCGTAGCCGGGTTGGAGACTGAAGCGTGGCGGACGCCGAGGAACTGGTCGCGCTCTTTCCCCTCCCGAACGTGGTCCTGTTCCCCGAGGTCGACCTTCCGCTCCACGTGTTCGAGCCGCGCTACCGCGAGATGGTCGCCGACGCCATGGAAGGCGACCGTCGCATCGGCATGGTTCTCCTGCGAGGGGACTGGCGTCGCGACTACCAGGGGTCGCCCCCCGTCTTCCCGCTGGGTTGCGCGGGCCGCATCGAACGCTTCGAACGGCTTGCCGACGGTCGGTCGAACCTCCTTCTCACGGGCCGGCGGCGCTTCGAGGTCGTGGAGGAGGTGCCGGGGAAACCGTACCGAAGAGCGAAGGTCCGGTGGCGCGAAGAGCCGGGGCTGCCGGATCGCGCGGCGGCCTCGACGGCCGTCGAGCGGCTTCGAAGCACGATCACGCCCCTGTTCGAGGGCTCGGCGTCCTCGCTTCCCGAATCGTGGTGGGAAGGAATGCCCGATGCGCTCGGCGCCCTCGTGAATCGCCTCGGCTTCGCGCTCGATCTCGACCCGGTCGAGAAGCTCTCGCTTCTCGAGTGCGACGAGGCGACCGCCCGCTGCGACCGGCTGGTCGAGATGCTGCAGTTTCTCGCCGCCGAGCGACGGCTGGGGACCGGGGGCGGTCGGGGGGAGGGCCCCTGGCATTGACGTCGCTGGTCCTCTCGGAATGCGAAGGAGGTCCCTCGTGGCAGGCGTGACCGCGCTGCTCGCGATCGCGTCGTTCGGCGCAGGCATCGCCTCGTTCGTCGCCGGACTGCGAGTCGGGCACGGGGAGGGTACGCTCTACAATCACCTCGCCTGGGGCACCGGCGCCCTGTTCCTCCAGGGCTTCACGGCCGTCGTTTCGGCCATGCACGCCCGTGCCCGCTCGCGCGAGGTGCAGGAACTCTTCGCGGAAATCGAGCGCCTCGAGCGCCTCGGCGGAGCCCCCGGAGCGGGTCCGGAGGCCGACGGAAGGACGGAGACATGAATCGCACCTTCAAGGACCTGATGGACGACGCCCGCCGTGCGGTTCCCGAGGTGACCGTCGACGACGTTCGGGCGCGGCTTTCGCGTGCACCGTCGCCCGTCGTGGTGGACGTGCGCGAGCGCGAGGAGTACCGCGACGGTCACCTCGCGGGGGCGATCTCGGTGCCGCGCGGCTTCCTCGAGATGCGCATCGAGGAGGCGGTGCCCGATCGCGGGGCCGAGATCATCGCCTACTGCGCGGGCGGAACGCGCTCGCTCATCGCGGGCAAGATCCTGAAGGACATGGGCTACACGAACGTGGTGTCGATGACCGGCGGATTCGGCGCATGGAAGGGCGGGGGAAACCCGTGGACCGCCGACCGCCAGTTCTCCGCCGACCAGATGCAGCGCTACAGCCGCCACTTCATCCTCCCCGAGGTCGGCGAGTCCGGGCAGGCGAAACTTCTCGACGCGAAG
>JAGWVP010000118.1 GCA_018970825.1 bacterium
GCTGCGTCCCGCGCTCGAACAGACCGTGCTCGCGACGCTGGTGCGCGGCGGCGGCTCGGTCGCACGGCGCGGGGCCGGCACGCGCCTCGCGCAGGTCGCGAACTGGATGCGCGAGAGCGGGGCGGCCCCCTCGTGGCTCGCGCTCGCCGGGCTCGCCGGTGCGATCGGAACGCTGCTCGCGCTCCGCCGAATGCGCGGCGGTCCGGCCTTCGCGGCCGCGATGCCGGTCGCGGTGCTCGGCTCGGGCGTGCTCGCTCTGTCCCTGCTCGACTTCCAGGGCTACGGCGACCTGTTCGTCCTGCTCGCCTTCCTCGCCACGTTCGCCGGGCTCGCGGCCGGCGCGCTCGATCGCCGGCTGCGGAGCGCGGGACCGGTGGACGGGCTCGCCTCGGCGGTCCTGCTCGTCGCGCTGGCACTCGCCGCCCACCCCTGGTCCCCGTCCGGGCTCGCTCTCGAGGAGCGGGTCTGGCCCGCAGGCGTCGGTCTCGACACGCAGCGCGGGATCGCCCGCGAGCTCGTCGCGCTGGCCGGCCGTCGCAGGTTCGGCTTCGCCGGGTGCTCGGAGCAGTTGTCGCTCTCGGGCGTGCCGAACGCCTTCACGTCACCCTTCTGGAACCGGGCCACGTGGGGCTATTTCCGTCGCGACGCCTCGGAGCCGAGCGGCAGGACGCTGCTGCGGCTCGCGGAGGAGAAGGCGGTCGACGGCGTCGTCTGCCCGCCCGACGAAGCCTCCGACGAACTCGCCGCGGCGGGCTGGGAGCGACGCGTGATCGCCTCGCCGCCGACCCGCTACGAGGTCGACGTGTTCCTGCGCCCGTCGGCGGCCGCCGCGACGGCCGACCCCTAGTCCGCCGAGCGCGCGGACGGCCGCAGGTCGGGCCGGGTGGCCCAGACGGCGGCCGGCCACGCGAGCGCGACGAGACAGAGCAGCGCCCCCGCCGTCCGGAGCACCGGGCGATCGTGGGCCCGCGCCCCGACGAGCAGCGGTCCGACCAGCACCGCGAGCAGCGGCAGCATCGGGACGCGGAAGCGATGGTTCGCGTTCGCGACGACGTAGACGGCGACCTGGAACAGCAGCGGTACCGCGAGCAGCGGCTTCAGCCCGCGGGCCGGCACCCACCACAGCGCGGCGATGCCGAGCGCGGTCGTCGCGAGGTAGGCCGTCGCCTCGATCGCGAAGAGCGGCCGGCCGATCGCGCGGAAGCGCTCCGGCAGCCAGTCGCGGACGGCGTAACGGCCGAGCTGGCTCCAGGGAAGGAAGAGCAGGTAGTTCGTGCGGACGATCTTCTTCGCGATCCAGCCCGGCTGCGCGTCCCGGATCGCGTCGAGCGCCACGGCCCGGGCGAACTCCTCCCGCTCGACCTCTCCCTCCATCGCGCGGTAGCGCTCGAGAAAGTCCGAGCCGTTGTCGGGCCGGAGCCAGGAGCCGTCGGCCGGGAGCAGGTTGCCCTGCGCCATCGGCATCCATCGGGTGGTCGAGACGGGCACCCATCGGCCGAGCACGGCATGGTTGCGCAGCGTCCACGGGAGCACGAGCACCGTCGCGGGGAGCAGTACGAGCGCGGCGCGCCGGAGCCCGACGCGAAGCCCGGATCCGGCGGTCGCCCGGGCCGCGGCCGCGAGCACGAGCGGCGCGAACATCTCGCGCGAGAGGACCAGCAGGCCCGCCGCGACGCCGAGGGCCGCGAGCCACGACTCGCGCCCCGAGCGGCCGAAGCGGTCGAGGGTCCAGGCGCACGCGACGAGGAGGGTCGAGACGAGCGTCTCGCTCCAGAGGAAATGGCCGTAGGCGACGAGCGTCGGGTGGAGGGCGACCACCGCGGACGAGATCGCGGCCGCGCGTGCACCCCAGCGCGGGCGGACCAGGTCGAACACCATCGCCACGCAGGCGAGACCGAGCGGCACCTGCGCGAGCCGTGCGGCCGCGAGCGACTCGCCGGAGACGGCGAACGCCGCCGCGAGAAAGGCGGGGTAGCCGGGCGCCCGGACGGCCCCGGGGTACCCCTGCCCGCGCACGAGGGAGAGCGCTGCTTCCACGTAGTCGCGTTCGTCGCCGCGGAGTTGCGGGGAGGAACCGACCGTGAAGATGGCCGCGACCCTCGCGACCGCCGCGACCGCGAGCACGATCGCGAGCAGCCGGCCCGCCTCCTCCCGCCCGCGCTCCACCGCCCCGTCGTTCCACCCGCGCGACGGCGGGGTCAAGCGGCGCCCGAGCCCTTGGAGCGCCCACCGCCCGCCCGCTAGGGTCGGGATGCCCGGCCGAACGGCGGGGCTGGAGGTCGAGCATGTCCTGCGAGGTCGTCGTCGCCTCGGCGTGTCGCACGCCGATCGGTCGTTTCCAGGGCGCCCTGTCGGGCCTGTCCGCGCCGATGCTCGGTGCGATCGCGCTGCGCGAGGCGCTCGTGCGCGCGGGCGTCGCGGGCGAGGACGTCGACGACGTGATCGTCGGCAACGTGCTCCAGGCCGGCGTGGGCCAGAACCCGGCACGCCAGGCCGCGCTCGCGGCCGGCCTGCCCGAGTCGGTGCCGGCGATGACGGTGAACGAGGTCTGCGGCTCGAGCCTGCGCGCGGTCATGCTGGCGGCGCAGGCGATCCGCTGCGGTGATGCGAAGATCGTGCTCGCAGGCGGGCAGGAGTCGATGTCGAACGCTCCCTACCTGCTTCCGAAGGCGCGCGGCGGCTTCCGACTCGGCGACCAGTCCGCCGTCGACGGGCTCGTCCACGACGGGCTGCTCGACGCGTACGAGGGCTACCACATGGGCGAGACCGGGGAGATCGTCGCCGAGCGCCACGGCGTCTCGCGCGCCGACGCCGACCGCTTCGCCCTCGAGTCGCATCGCCGCGCGGCGGCGGCGACCGCCGCGGGCGAATTCGAGGAGGAGATCGTCGCGGTCGAGGTCGGAGGCGCGACCGTGACGCGCGACGAGGGCATTCGCGCCGCGACGACGCCGGAGTCGCTCGCGAAGCTTCGCCCGGCGTTCCGGCACGACGGCGTCGTCACGGCGGGGAACGCCTCGCAGATCTCCGACGGGGCCGCCGCCGTCGTCGTCATGAGCGGCGAGGAGGCGGATCGGCGCGGCATCCGCGGGCTCGCGCGCATCGTCGCGCAGGACGACTCGGCGACGCGACCCGCGTGGGTGATGGAGGCGCCGATCGAGTCGGTGCGGCGCCTGCTCGGGCGCGCGCGTCTCGCGGTGGGCGACGTCGACCTCGTCGAGCACAACGAGGCGTTCGCGACCGCGTCGTGCGCGGTCCGCGACGCGCTCGGCCTGCCCGCGGACCGCTTCAACGTGCGCGGCGGCGCGATCGCGCTCGGCCATCCGATCGGGGCGAGCGGGGCCCGGGTGCTCGCGACGCTGCTGCACGCGATGCGCGCCCGCGGCGCGCGGCGCGGCGTCGCGACCCTCTGCCTCGGCGGGGGCGGCGCGGTTTCGCTCCTCGTCGAAAGCCGTTAGGGACCCCGCGGGAGGAAACGACGTTGAAGAACCTGTTCTCGGTGAAGGACAAGAGGGTGCTGATCACGGGCGGCTCGCGCGGGATCGGCTACATGATCGCGCAGGGCTTCCTCGAGCACGGCGCGCACGTCTACATCGCCTCGCGCAAGGAGGACGAGCTGCGGGCCGCAGCCGAGAAGCTCTCCGAGAAGGGGCCCTGCGTCGCGTTCCCCGCCGACATCTCCAACGGCAAGGCCGCACGCGAGCTGGCCGCGAAGATCGAGGAGCGCGAGGGCAGGCTCGACGTGCTCGTGAACAATGCCGGCGCGAATTGGGGCGCCCCCTACCAGGAGTACCCGGAGTCGGCCTGGGACCGCGTGCTCTCGCTGAACGTGAAGGGCGTCTTCGAGCTCACGCAGGCCTGCACGCCGCTCCTCGAGAAGGCGGCTTCCGACGAGAACCCGGCCCGCGTGATCAACATCGGCTCGATCGACGGGCTCCGCGTGCCGATGCTCGAGACCTACGCCTACTCGGCGAGCAAGGCGGCGGTCCACCACATGACGCGCGTGCTCGCGATGAGGCTCGCACCGATGCGCATCACGGTGAACGCGGTCGCTCCGGGCCCGTTCGAGAGCAAGATGATGAAGGCGACGATCGACCAGTTCCGCGACGCGATCATCGCCTCGGTGCCGATGTCCCGGATCGGGACGCCCGAGGACATGGCGGGCATCGCGCTCTTCCTGGCGTCGCGTGCAGGCGCCTACGTGACCGGCGCCGTCATCCCGGTCGACGGCGGGGCGTCGACCCGGTGACGGATCGCGCCGTCGGGGCCGCCGACGACCACGCGTCCGTCGGCGGCGGCCCCGACGGCGCAGCCGACCGGGACGACGCACGTCCCGAGGCGGCCGTGCCGACCGGGGCCACGCGCAGGGACCTGCAACTCGGCCGGCGCCTCGCCCACCTCGCCAACGGCGTCGCGATCGCGACCGCCTACGCACTCTTCTTCTCCCACACGCAGGTCGTGCGGGTCTTCGGCACGATCGCTTGCCTCGTCTACGTGGCCGACCGGATCCGGATCCTCTACCCGGAGCTCGCCCTTCGTCTGCCGGGCGTGAACGCCGCCTTCTTCCGGGCGGAGGAGCAGTTCAGAGAGTCGGCGATGACGCCCTACGTCATCTCGATCCTCCTGACCATCCTCACGTTCCCGAAGACGATCGCGCTGATCGCCATCCTGACGCTCGCGATCGCCGACCCGGCCTCGGCCGTCGTCGGAATCCGCTTCGGGCGCCATCGCGTGGTGCCGGACAAGAGCCTCGAGGGGTCGGCCGCCTTCTTCGCGGCGACGTTCGCGATCGCCCTCGGCCTGCTCCGCACGGCTCCGGGCGTCGACGGGTGGCAGGCGGCCGGCGCGGCGGGTCTCGTCGCTCTGGCCGCGGCGGCCTTCGAAATGTTGCCCCTGCGGCTCGACGACAACCTGACGATCCCCCTCCTGGTCGGCTTCGCCGCCTGGGCGGTCTGCCTGGCCGTCGGCATCGAAGTCGCTTGACGGGAACCTGATCCGGGCAGGCGCAGGGAGCTCACCGCGGGAAGTCGTCGCGACGGCCCGGCTCGTGGTGCGACGAGGCACCGACCGTCCGGTCGGACGGGGCCCGGTCGTTTCTGTTTGACTCCACGCTCCGCCGAATCTACGGACCGAGAGGATCGTCGGTCGACCGGACGCGGTGAGGGGGACGATCGGGCGGCGGAGCGCGAGGACGGGGAGGTCCGCTCCGCTGCAGTGACACATGGCGTAGACCTTCCCGGGGGAGACACGATCTTCATGAAGCGATTCGCGTGGTTGCCCGCCGTCCTGCTGCTGGGACTGGGCGTGGCGACTCCGGCTCGCGCGACCGTGACGGCTGCCGTCGCGATCGCGCCGATTCCGAAGCCGCCCGCCGACTCGAACCTCCAGCAGGACGAGGTCTTCGACCTCATCATCCGCTTGAACAACGCCTCCACGGGCCCGGACATCGGCACCTACATCCCGGCGACCCTGAAGGCCGGGGCGAAGATCGACGTCATCCTCGCCTGCAAGGAGACGAACTGCACGACGCCCCTTCCGGGGACGCTCACGTTCCAGAATCCCGGCGGCAACGGCTGCGTGAGCAACGTGACGGGCGTCGCTTCTTGCGTCGCCACCACGCCGAACCTGGTGGTCCTCACGATCGACCAGGACATCGTGCTTCCCGCGTTCCCGACCTCGATCGACATCGCCACGATCCGCCTGAAGGCGACCGCTCCCGTCACGAACCCGGTGAGCGGTGCGTTCAACCTGGTGGCGAACACCGAAGACATCCTGAACATCCAGGCCTGCACGGTGCAGGACGGATGCGTGAACGCCGGAGCGGCGGGAACGACGCCGTTCACCTTCCCGGGCGGCACGACGACGCCGACGCCCACGCCGACGCGCACGCCGACGCCGACGCCCACGCCGACGCGCACGCCCACGCCGACGCCGACGCCCACGCCGACGCCGACGCCGCCCCCCACGATCACGCCGACGCCGAGCCCGACGCCGGTGAAGACGCCGACGCCCACGCCGAAGCCCACGCCCACGCCGCGCCCGACTCCGAGCGCGACCGGCGGGCCGCCCTGCGAGGACGGCAACGGCGACGGCAAGCGCGACTGCGAGGCCGGCAACCCGTACAAGAGCGAGCAGGGCATCTCGACGGCGACGGTGCCGCCCGGGATGACGCTCAACCCCGGCAAGACGGGCCAGTGGCTCTGGGGCACCTACTACGACGTCCGCCCGGTCAAGAACGTGTCGACCGGCGCCACGGACCCGCAGGACGTGAACATCCAGATCCTGAACACGAACCCGCGCTCCTCGAACTTCGACTGCTGGAACCCGAACGGCGGCATCATCGCCCGCGTCCGGTTCCGAGAGTCGAAGACGAGCCGCGAGGTCCTCGACTTCGACATCATCCTGTCGTGCGCCGAGGTGTGGACGGCGAAGATCGAGCTGCGGCCGGGTGAGAGCCTGCCGACGATCGTCTCGAACGACCCGATCCGCATCGCGACCAGCGACACCCAGTTCACGACCGGCCCGGCGCTCGCCGCCGGCAAGCAGTTCACGCTGCCCGCGGGCCTCGAGCCCGAGGACGTGCAGCGCGGCTACTTCGAGGTGGTCGCCGAGGAGGCGCTGCCCTGCGAGCCGATCGACTGCGAGGTCGATCCGAGCGGCGACGTCTGGAACCGGCTGCCTGCCGAGTTCCGGACGCCCACGAATTCGCTCGCGGCCGAGGTCATCCTGATCCGCGTGGCGGCGGGCGTGTCGCACATCTACAACGCCGAGGCCGTGACGCGGTACGTCGCGGCGGGCGGCGGGAGCGTGCTCGCGCCTCCGTCGACGGGTGCTCCGAACGTCGTCAGCTGCGTCGCGGCCGGGTCCGAGGACTGCGTCGAGCAGATGGACTTCATCCTGTCGAAGAGCCGCGCGATGGCGCAGTACGACCTCGAGAACACGACCGGCGGTTCGACCCGTGTCGTGTTCACGCTGCCGACGAAGAACTACCACTGCGCGCTGAACGGCTCGCAGACGGACTTCAACGGCGTGCCGTCGGATCCGTTCTCCTGCCAGGGAGAGGACACGGCGCTGGCCGAAGTCGGCGGCGAGCAGATCGGCTGCGTGCCGTACAACCGCCTCGAGGACTACCTCGAGGGCGACGACATCTTCTCGCCTGGAGCGGATGCCTCCATCTGCAAGCTGCCGCGCGAGATGTCGATCGTCGCGGTGGTCGCCGACGACAGCGCCACGTCGAACGCAGTCACCTCGGTGTCCGACGAGCTGATCAACGTGACGACCCTGCCGCGCGAGCACCTGAGCGGGTGGGTCGACTTCAACCTGGTCCGCGACCCGGCGATCTCGGGCGGGGTCACGGGGGAGACGACCTGGGAGTCCTGGACCCCGAACTGCCTGGTCGCCGGCCAGTTCCACGCCCTGAACGGGGTGGACGTGAACCTGCTCGGAGCTCCGTACGGTGGGTTCTACGGCCTGCCGGTGCTGAGCCTGACGCTGCAGGAGTACGTGAACGCGAACCTCGCGCCGTCGGGCGTCTACGGCGGCACGATTCCGACGCCCAACGAGGTCGACCTGATCGATTCCAAGGGCCCGCCGGCCTGAGGACGACGGAATTCGGCCGGCACCGCCGCGACGCGAGCGGCGGTGCCGGCCCTGACCTCCGAAGCCGGGGGTGCCCGACGGGCACCTCCGGCTTCTTCGTTCGGGACCGTCGGCCCCGCCCCCTCGCCGGCCGCCCCGCCTGTGCTAGGCGACACGCATGACGAAGCAGGAGTACATGCTGCTCGCCGACGACTGCCTCGCGCGAGTGCAGCGCTGGCTCGAGGACCTCGACCCCGAAGAAGTCGACTACTCGACGACCGACGGCATGGTCTCGATCGAGTTCCCCGACGCGACCCGCTACGTGCTGAACCGGC
Source organism: bacterium (assembly GCA_018970825.1). Classification (GTDB taxonomy): domain Bacteria; phylum Desulfobacterota; class Binatia; order UBA12015; family UBA12015; genus REEB422. The sequence goes on from JAGWVP010000118.1 coordinate 7,911, forward strand.
AGTCCGGCAACGACCAGATGTGGTTCGCCGCGGGCACCTCGGCCTGGCACTACGACTGGGAGCCCGAGCGCGGCGAGTGGCGGGACGACCGGGACGGGCACGCGCTCGTCGACCGGATCCGCGAGGTCGTCTCGCGACGCGTCGGGCGCGAGCTGCCGCCGGTCGCCTGAGACTCGCGTGGCCCGGCGAGTCCACCTGTCCGCCCTCGCTGCCGCTCTCGCCGTCGGCTTCTCGACCGGACTCCTCGTCGCGCTCTACCGCCTCGCGATCGATGCCGCGGTGGAAGCGCACGACCGCGCATGGACGGTCCTGCCCCCGCTCGGCGCGCTCGGCTGGGCCGCGCTCTCGGCCGCGACCGCAGCGGCCGGGGCGGCTGCGCGACTCGTGG
>JAGWVP010000119.1 GCA_018970825.1 bacterium
GCCGCCGAGCAGGAGGTGGTCGCCCACCGCCACGCGCTCGAGCGAGAGCCCCCCCGCCCCGCGGCGCACCGCGACCAGCGAGAAGTCGGTCGTTCCGCCGCCGACGTCCACGACGAGCACGTGGCGCACCCCGTCGAGCCGCGAGCGCCAGTCCTCGTGCGCGGCGATCCACGCATAGATCGCAGCCTGCGGTTCTTCGAGGAGCCGGAGCCGGGCGAGTCCCGCGTCCGCCGCCGCACGAAGCGTGAGTTCGCGCGCGACCTCGTCGAACGAGGCGGGCACCGTGAGCACGACGTCCTGGTCCGCGAGCGCGTCGTCGGGGTGGGCCGCGTCCCACGCGTCGCGGAGATGCTCGAGGATGCGAGCCGAGGCCGCGACCGGGGAGAGGCGCGGCGCCTCGGGGTCGCCCCCCCACGGCAGGATCGCCGCCGTGCGGTCGACCCCCCCGTGGCAGAGCCAGGACTTGGCCGAGGTGACGAGGCGTCCGGCGACGCGCGCACCGAGCCGTCGGGCGTGCGCCCCGACGACGAACCGCTCGTCGCCGCGCCACGGCAGCGCGAGCGCACCGGGGGCGACGTCGTGCTCGCCGGCGAGGTAGATCGCCGACGCGAGCGCATCGCGCTCCCTCGCCTCGCCGTCGGCGACCACCTGCGGAATCGGGACGGGCCAGACCGCGCCGCCGCGCGCCGGCTCCGCCGCGGCGACGGCCGAGTTCGTCGTGCCGAGGTCGATGCCGACCGAGTAGCGCGCGCGACGCGCGCCGTCCGCGCTCATCCGCGCGCCCCCTCGCGCACGCTGAATTCGAGGCGGAAGCGATCGGCTTCACCCGGCGGCGCGAACCACAGCTCGAGCGTCCCGATCGCCGTCACGTGCGCGGCGAGGCGGACCGGCAGCCGGGTCCCCGGCGCGGCGGAAGCACCTTCGCCCGCGGAGCCGTCCGCCCCGAGATCGACCCGCAACGGCGCGAGTTCCTCGAGTTCCTCCGACTCCCACTCGTCGAGCACGTCGCCGACCCGGTCGTCGCGCCGCGTGGACGACGCGAAGAAACGGAAGGTCGCGGTCCGGCCGAGGAGGAGCCCGAACTCGGCGCCGGACACCGGGAGGCGCGTCCCCTCCTCCACCCCGAACGGCACGACGCACAGCGCCTTCACCGGGGGCGCGTGACCGGGGACGGCGGGCATCGCGCTCGCGATCCCGACGTAGTAGGATCGCGCGGTTCCCCCGCGGATGCGGACGCCGCGGCCGCGCCGCGACAAGCCGTCGTAGGCGGCTCCCCGGGCGACGGCGTGCTCCAGGTCCGCGCCTTCGAGCACCCGGGGCGCAAGGGCGCCTGCGTCGCGGCACCAGTCGCCGATCACCTCGGCCACGCGCTCCCGCAGGCGGGCCGCGCGCATGACGCCGCCGTTGAACAGGATCGCGCTCGGAAGCGCCGGCGCCGCGTCCGCGGGCGAACCAGCCGCGCCCGCTTCGTCCGCCGGGCCCGCCACGGCATCGGCCTGCGCCGCGAGAAAACTCGCGAGGTGACGCGTCACGGCGGGATCCGGCGCGTAGGGAAGCCCGAGCTCGGAGAGCCCGGCGGCACGTTCCACGGATGCCCGCGCGTCGCGGTCGACGACCGGGAAGAACCCGTCCACGAGGATCCGTTCGACGTCCTCGCGGGAGAGCTCGGTGCGGATCGTTCCCCCGACGAGCCTGCGTCCGCGTCCCAGCACGACGATCGGGACCTCGGCGGGCGGGTCGTCGGAGAGCAGCGCCTCCTTGGCCTCGCGACAGGAGATGACGAGGCCGCGCAACTGCCATGCGTCGATCCGCGTACCCGCGGCGGCGAGGCGCCCGCGCACGTGGAGCGCGAGCGCCAGGTCCATGTTGTCGCCGCCGAGGAGCAGGTGGTCGCCCACCGCCACGCGACGCAGCCCGAGTCGGCCGCCGTCGTCCTCGACGACCACGAGACTCAGGTCGGTCGTTCCGCCGCCGAGGTCGCAGACCAGAACGAGGTCACCCGCTCGGACCTTCTCTCGCCACGCGTCGCCACCGGACTCGACCCATGCGTAGAGGGCCGCCTGCGGCTCCTCGAGCAGGTGGATGCGCCCGAAGCCGGCCTCCGAAGCTGCGAGGCGAGTGAGTTCGCGGGCGGAGGCGTCGAACGACGCCGGTACGGTGAGGTAGACGTCCTGCTCCTCGAGCCGTGCAGCGGAACCGTCGGCCGAGTGGGCGTGGTTCCAGGCGTCCCGAAGGTGAGCGAGGTAGGCGGCCGACGCCGCGACGGGCGAGACGCGCGCCACGCCCTCGACCGGCGACGAGCCCGGCGGCGTCCACGGAAGGATCGGCGAGAGCCGGTCCACGCCCGGGTGACACAGCCACGATTTCGCGGACGCGACGACCTGCTCGGGCACCTCGGCTGCCCGGCGCTGCGCGTAGGTTCCGGCGACCTCGCCCGAGTCGCCCCAGGGCAGGTCCGGCCGGGCTTCGCCCGCGATCGGCAGGTAGAGGAACGAGGGCAGCAGGCTCCTCTCCTCGACGCTTCCCGCCGCCGTCCACTGCGGGACGCGGAAGGTGCGGATCGCAGGGGCGGAACCGTCCGCGACGGGATCGCGGGTGTCGACCCATGCGAGCGCGCAGTTCGTCGTGCCGAGGTCGATGCCGACGACGAAGCGGCTCGGCTCGCCGGCCGGGGAGTCCTCGCTCATCCGACCTCGACCTCGGCCGGCATCAGGATCGCGGGATCGCTCCCGGACGACGGCTGCGGCAACCGTGCCTCCCTCGCCCGCCAGCCGCCGTGGCGCAACACGCCGCGGAAGGGCGGTTCGCCCGACGGGCGTCCGGTCACGCGGATGCGCGCGGGGTCGAAGCCGGGCGGCACCTCGACCGCGTCGCCGTCCTCCCCCGGCAGGATGGGCTCGAGGTCGATCCGCTCGGCGATCGACTTGCGAAGCGCCGACTGGATGCCGCGCACGGCCGCCCCGATCTCCGCGTCGCCCGCACCCGAGAGGTCCTCCTGCACGAAGTCGAGCAGGCGGGCTTCCTCCTGGAGGGCCGCGAGCAGTCGCAGGGCGATCTCCGGCGACGGCGGGGACGGCGGCGCGACGGCCGGCTTCCGCTTGCGGCCCGGGGCCTCCTCGGCGACGCGCGACTCACCCTCGTGCTCGGCCTCGACGGAGCGGCTCGCAGCGGTCCCGGCGGTGGATTCGGCGAGCCGGGCGGACTCGCGGCGGCGCGCCGCCAGCCCGAGCACGCATGCGGCGAGAAGCGGTCCCAGGGTCGGGAGGAGCAGCCACGGCAACGCACCGCCCTCGACCGCGCGACGAAAGGCGGCGGCGACGTCGCCCGCGCGCAGAAACTCGAGGGCCTCGGGCACCGCGGGATCGACCGCACCGCTTCCGAGTTGCCACACGGACCAGGTGTCGGCCGCCGCGAGCAGCAGGAGAAGGAGGCTCGAGAGCGCGGCTCCGGAGCCGCGACGCGCGGGTTGGTCGCTCATGGGATCGATCCTCGGGTGGTTGGAGGCCGGTTCCGCCCCGGGAGGCGACGGCTTCCTCGCGGCGGCCTTCGCTCCCGGGCAAAATTGCCGGCCCGACGTCGAGCGTGGTAGGCATAGCAGATGCCGGTTTCGCTGGAAGACGTGCGGCACATTGCACTCCTCGCCCGCCTGGGGCTTGCGCCCGCGGAGGAGGAACGGCTTCGTCGCGACCTCGACTCGATTCTCGGATACGTCGCCCAGCTCGAGTCGCTCGACGTGTCGGGCGTCGAGCCGACCGCCCACGTGGTCGACCTGCCGACGCCGCTGCGCGAGGATCGCGCGACGAACCCCGAACGCCCCGAGGAAATGGTCGAGAACGCACCCGACCGCGACCGGACCTTCCTGCGGGTGCCGAAGATCATCGAGTGAGGGGCGCGCCCTTCGCACCTCGACCTCGTCCGCCCGGGGCGCCCCGGAAACGAACGACACGACGGCACCCGACATGAGCACGAAGAACCCGACCGACTGGACGATCGCAGAGGCGCGGAAATCGCTCGAAGCGGGCGAGACGAGCGCTCTCGACCTCGCGCGCGCCTTCCTCGACCGCGCGGCTTCCGTCGAGCCCGCGGTGCACGCCCTGCTCGAGCGCACGACCGACCGCGCGCTCTCGGATGCCCGCGCCGCCGACGCGCGCCGGGCGAAGGGCGAACGCGGTCCGCTGCTCGGCATCCCGGTCGTCTTGAAGGACATCTTCGCGACCCGCGGCATCCCGACGACCTGCGGTTCGCGGATCCTCGAGGGCTTCGTGCCCCCCTACGACGCGGACGCCGTCGAGCGCCTCTCGCGAGCGGGCGCGGTGCTCGTCGGCAAGTCGAACCTCGACGAGTTCGCGATGGGCTCCTCGACCGAGAACTCCGCCTTCGGCCCGACCGCCAACCCGTGGGACACGGGCCGAGTCGCCGGGGGTTCGTCGGGCGGGTCGGCGGCGGCCGTCGCCGCGGGCGAGTGCCTCGCCTCGCTCGGCACCGACACCGGCGGGTCGATCCGCCTGCCGGCGAGCTACTGCGGCGTCTGCGGGATGAAGCCGACCTACGGCCGCGTGTCGCGCTACGGGGTGATCGCGTACGCGTCCTCGCTCGACCAGGTCGGGCCGTTCGCGCGCACGGTCGCCGACCTGGCCGACGTGCTCGGCGTGATCGCGGGGCATGACCCGCGCGACTCGACGTCGGTCCCGGCGCCCGTCCCCGACTACGCGGCGGCCCTCGACGGGCGCGTCGCCGGGCTCCGGATCGGCGTGCCGCGCGAGTACTTCGTCCCGGGCATGGCACCCGAGGTGGAAGCCGCGGTGCGCGAGGCGATCGAGCGCCTGCGCTCGCTCGGCGCGACGATCGTCGAGGTCGGGCTGCCGCACACGAAGTACGCGGTCGCGACCTACTACCTGGTCGCCCCGGCCGAGGCCTCGTCGAACCTCGCCCGCTACGACGGCGTGCGCTTCGGCCTCCGCAAGGCAGCCGCCGACGCGAACCTGCTCGACATGTACCGGGAGACGCGCGACGCGGGCTTCGGCGCCGAGGTGAAGCGCCGCATCCTGCTCGGTACCTACGCGCTGTCCGCCGGCTACTACGACGCGTTCTACCTGAAGGCGCAGAAGGCGCGGACGCTGATCCGCGACGACTTCGCGAAGGCCTTCGCCGAGTGCGACGTGCTCGCGACCCCGGTCGCACCCACCGTCGCCTTCGGGCTCGGGGAGAAGACCGAGGACCCGCTCGCCATGTACCTCTCCGACGTGCTCACGATCTCGGTGAACCTGGCCGGCCTGCCGGCACTCGCCCTCCCCTGCGGCTTCGACGGGGCGGGCCTGCCGATCGGCCTGCAGCTGATCGCCCCCGCCTTCCGCGAGGAGGCGGCACTCCGGGTCGGCGACGCCTTCCAGCGCGCGACCGACTGGCACGAGCGGCGGCCGCCCGCCCCCGGGGCGGCGAAGGGAGGCGCCCGATGAGCGACGCACCCGACTACGGACCGTGGGAGCCGGTCATCGGGCTCGAGGTCCACGCCCAGATGCTCACCGAGTCGAAGCTCTTCTGCGGCTGCTCGGCGAAGTTCGGGGCGGAGCCCAACGCGCACACCTGCCCGGTCTGCATGGGCATGCCGGGCGTGCTGCCGGTGCTGAACCGCCGCGCCGTCGAGTTCGCGACCAGGACCGCGCTCGCGACCGGCTGCGAGATCCCGCGGATCGCCCGCTGGGCGCGCAAGAACTACTTCTACCCGGACCTGCCCAAGGGCTACCAGATCAGCATGTACGACGAGCCGCTCGCCGTCGCCGGCGGCGTCGAGGTCGAGACGCCCGAGGGCACGCGCCGCGTCCGCCTGACCCGCATCCACATGGAAGAGGACGCGGGCAAGAACGTGCACGACGCGCACGACGACCACTCGCTGGTCGATCTGAACCGCGCAGGCGTGCCGCTCATGGAGATCGTGAGCGAGCCCGACATCCGCTCGGCGGCCGAGGCGGCCGACTACCTGCGATCGCTGCGCGCGATCCTCCAGTACCTCGCGGTCTGCGACGGGAACATGGAGGAAGGCAGCATGCGCTGCGACGCCAACGTCTCGATCCGGCGCCGCGGCACGACCGAGCTCGGCACCCGCACCGAGATCAAGAACATGAACTCCTTCCGCTCGGTGGAACGCGCGATCGACGTCGAGATCCGCCGCCAGATCGAGGTCGTCGAGGGCGGCGGCCGGATCGTGCAGGAGACCCGGCTCTGGGACGCGGACCGCGGCCAGACCTTCCCGATGCGGTCGAAGGAGGCGGCGCACGACTACCGCTACTTCCCCGACCCCGACCTCCTGCCGCTGGTCTCGGACCCGGCCTGGGTCGAGGAAGTCCGGCGCGGACTGCCCGAGCTGCCGGCGGCCCGGCGCGATCGCTTCGTCCGGGACCACGGAATCCCGCCCTACGATGCGGCGGTCCTGACCGCCCGACGCGACGTCGCCGACTACTTCGAGGCGGCGCTCGCGGCCCACCCGAACCCGAAGTCGATCTCGAACTGGATCATGGGCGACATCCTGCGGCTCGTGCGCGAGCGCAAGCTCGACGACGCGCTCGTCATCACCGAGTGGCCGGTCGCGCCGGCCGCGCTGGCGAAGCTCGTCGCGCTCATCGACGACGGCACGATCAGCGGCAAGATCGCGAAGACGGTCTTCGAGGAGATGGTCGCGGGCGGCGGCGACCCGGCGTCGATCGTCGAGAAGAAGGGTCTTCGGCAGGTCACCGACACGGGCGCGATCGAAGCCGCCGTCGACGCGGTGATCGCGGCCTCCCCCGACAAGGTGGCCGAGTACCGCTCCGGCAAGGACAAGCTGTTCGGCTTCTTCGTGGGACAGGTCATGAAGGCGACGGGCGGCAAGGCGAACCCGCAGGCGGTCAACGACCTGCTGCGCTCGAAGCTCGCGGGCTGACGGGGCCGGCCCCCGGGCCGTGCCGAGGGGAGGAACGACGATGGGCACGACCAATCGAAGGGGCACCACCTGGCTCGAGTCGCTCGGGCTGCTCGCCGTCGCCCTCATGGTGGCGGGCCCGCTGCTCGCGTGGCGACGAGTCCTGCCCGGCCTGCCGGGGTTCGGGCTCTACGCGGCGGGCGGCCTCCTCGCCCTCGCGGTCGCCGCGAGCACGCTCGTCGCTTCCGCCCGCAAGCGCCCGTGGGGCTTCGGCCGCGCACTCACCCTGCCCGCCGCGATGGCGTTCCTGCTCTCGATGTCGGGCGGCTTCGGCGCGCCCCGCATCAACGACTTCACCACCGACACCGCCGACCCGCCGCGCCTCGTCCGCGCCGCCTCTCTGCCGGCGAACCACGGCCGCGACATGAACTATCCCGCGGAGTGGGCCGCGCTGCAGGCGCAGTGCTGCGCGGACCTCCGCCCCGCGCGCCTCGCCCTCGCCCCGGCCGGGGCCTTCCTCCTCGCGCGGAAGGCGGCCGAACGCATGCCCGGCTGGGAAGTGGTCGCGGTGGACGAGGGCGGCGGCACGATCGAAGCGGTCTCGACCACGCCGCTCTTCGGGTTCCACGACGACGTCGCCATCCGCGTCGCACCCGACGGCGACGGCTCCCGCGTCGACGTGCGTTCGAAGTCGCGCGACGGCAAGGGGGATCTCGGCGCGAACGCCGAACGCATCCGGCAGTACGTCGCGGTGGTGGAGACGACTCGCTGAACGGCGGGCCTCCCGCCCGCGCAGGTTTCCCCGGGTGGATGGCCCCCGGTGCCCCGACTCACGGCACCGCGGGACCGAGGCCGAGGTAGCGGGCGCGATCGTCGCGGCGCCGTCTCGCGTCCCGACGCGATGAGGCGACGACGTCGCAGCGAACGGAGCGCGGGCTCGCGCCGCGAGCATCGACGGGCACGTCGTGTCAAGCCTTGATGGTCGCGGGGTTTCGCGCAGCGGGACGACGATTTTCCTTGACAGTCCTACCCGGCTTTCGTAAGACCGCGTGCCCGAGCACGACTGGCTTGGGATTTCATCCAACTCCGAGAGGGGGCTTGCGAACATGACGAAGTCGGAACTCCTAGGAAAGCTGGCGGCGGAAGCGGACCTGTCCAAGAAGCAGGTCGAGGCGGTGCTCACGGCACTCGTCGACGTCGCGCAGAAGTCGATCAAGAAGGGCGACCCGGTGAAGCTCCCCGGATTCGGCATCCTGCGCCTGCGCAAGATGAAGGCCCGCATGGGCCGCAACCCCCAGACCGGCGAGGCGATCAAGATCCCCGCGCGCAAGAAGGTCGGGTTCACCGTCTCGAAGGCGTTCAAGGACTCGGTGCTC
>JAGWVP010000120.1 GCA_018970825.1 bacterium
CGCGAGCTCGACCGACGAGGCGGCCGGCCTCGAGGCCGCCCTCGCCACGCGCGACGGCGAACTGTCCACCTGTCGCTCCTCCCTCTCGGGCTCCGCGCAGGCACTCGCGACCTGCGAGGCCGATCGGACGACGGCACGGTCGGCGCTCTCGACCTGCGCCGCGGACGCCTCGACCTGCAATTCGAGCCTCGCCTCTTGCAACGCGGGGGCGGCCGCCTGCGGCGCGAGCCTCGCGACCTGCACGAGCGGTGCCGCCGCCTGCGGCAGCGATCTCGCCTCGTGCCGCTCCGACGGGACCTCCTGCGCGAGTTCGCTCGCCGGGTGCACGACGATGCAGGCGGCATGCTCCTCGGACCTCGCCGGTGCGCAGTCCGACCTCGCGTCGGCGCGGGCCGGAACGGCGCTCAGCGCCGACGTGCTCACCGGCCGTTCCTTCACGAGCGCCGACGGCGACTCCGTCGTCGGCACGATGCCGAATCGCGGCGCGATCTCGATCGTCCCCGGACCGAGCCCCCGCGCGATCCCCGAGGGCTTCCACGACGGTAGCGGCACGGTCGCGGGCGACCAGGCGCTCGTGCCCTCGAACATCCGGTCCGGCCAGTCGATCTTCGGGGTCGCCGGAACGGCCGAGGTCGGGGCGGCCGGGACGCTCGGGACCACCGGCGAGACGACGAATCACGGGCCGTCGAGCGACGGCGGCCTCCGCATGGGCCTCGCCGCGGTCTTCGTCGACAACGGCGACGGCACGATCACCGACCCGCGCACCGGGCTCACCTGGGAGAAGAAGTCCCGCGACGGGTCCGTCCACGACGTCGACGCGACCTGGACCTGGGGACAGGCGAGCCCCCCCCACGCGATGAACGGATCCGCCGTCTCCGACTTCCTCGCGGCGCTCGACACCGTCCCGTGCCATGCCCGTCATTGCGACTGGCGGATTCCCAACCTGCGCGAGTTGCAGTCGATCGTCGACTTCGGCCGCAGCGAGCCCGCGATCCACCCCGCGTTCGATTCCGCCTGCACGCCCGGCTGCGACGCCTTCGCCTGCAGTTGCACCTCCTCGGCGTCGTCGGTCGACCTCTACTGGACGTCGACGACGTCGGCCGCCTCCCCGGGGGAGGCCTGGGCAGTGGGCTTCGGCTCGGGGGCCCCCGTGACGAGCTTCAAGGGACAGGCCCTTCGGGTCCGGGCCGTCCGCGGCGGAACCTCCACGAGCGACCTCTGCGCCGCTGCCGACCTCGATCCCGCCGATGCCCTCGCGTCGGCGGCCTGCAAGGCGATTCACGCCTTCGCTCGAGACGACTTCCAGTCGGCACGCGACTACCTGCTCGCCGACGTCGTGGCCCGTCGATTCCGGGTGGCGGCGCTCGCCGGCATGTGGCCGATGTTCCTGCGTTCGGTCGCGTCGGCGGACTCAGGTGCCCGTCTCTACACGCGCATCGGCGATGCCTCCAAGACGGCGACGCTCGCGGACCTGGCTCTCCTCGAAGGCGTCGATGCCGCGACGGGTCCCGCGCTCTTCTGCCGCTCGCTGCCGTACCCGGCCGACTATGCCGCCCGACTTGCCGCCGACCTTCCGCTCGGCGGCTACGAGACCACCCACGTCCTGCTCGCGCTTCTTTGGGTGCAGGAGCAGGGCTGTACCGATCCCTCGACGGCAACCTTCCGCGAGCAGGCGCTCGCTGCGACCGCTGCACTGATCGACGCGGACCACGGTTCGATCACGGACCTCGAACTCGAAGCCGCGACCCTGCTCGCCGCCATGGGCGAGTCGGCTCGAGTCCCGGCGGGCTTCCTGCCGGGCGTGCTGGCGGCACAACGACCCTCCGGGGCCTGGCCGGCGGGCCCGGGCGAAGCCCCTCTCGGTCACACGACGGGCCTTGCGCTCTGGTACCTGCACGAAGTCCGGTTCCCCGGCAGCACGATCCCGGTCGTCACGGCCTTGCCTCGCTGAGGCGGTTCGGGTGCACCCGTCGCCCGGGCCTGCGACCTCTCGGCCGGATGCGGATCGCGTTCGGGCGAGCGCCGCGGGGCTTGCCGCGGTCTCAGGGCCTGCAGACCGCCGGAAGCGGATGTCGATAGAGCCGTGCGGCGTTCTCGTGGCAGATCTTGCGGATCCACTCGTCCGGCAAATCGCCGAGCATTCTCTGCATGACCGCCTGGGTGTCGGGCCAGGTTCCGTCGCCGTGCGGATAATCCGACTCGGCGACGACGTGGTCCACGCCGATCTTGTCGAGCGTGCAGATCGTCGAGGGGTCGTCGATCAGGCAGAACCAGAAGTTGCGGCGCAGGACGTCGGAGGGAGAATTCCTCTTGTCGGGCCAACCCGCGCCGTAGCCCGAGCGCGCCATGATGTTGTCGAGGCGGTCGCAGAGCATCGCGACCCAGCCGATCCCGCTCTCGGCGATCGCGATCTTCAGGTCGGGGTAGCGCGCGGGCCAGCCGCTCCAGAGCCACTCCGCGCAGGTCTCGATCGCCATCGGACCGAATTTCGTCGCGCCGAGCTCCATGCCGCCACCCGGCGGAATGCTGCCGAAGCCCGAGGAGCCCACGTGCAGCGAGAGGACCGTGCCGGTCTCCGCACAGGCCCGAACGATGGGTTCCCAGAACGGGTCGAAGACCGAGGGCAGGTTCTGGCGGTGCGGCTGCTCGGGCAGCGTGACCGCCTTGAAGCCCCGGGCCGCGTTGCGACGGATCTCCTCGGCCCCCTTCTCGGCGTCCGCGAGGAAGGTGATCCCGAGCGGGATGATCCGCTCGGGGTGGGGTCGGTGCCACTCCTCGAAGACCCAGTCGTTCCAGGCGCGCACGCAGGCGAGACCGAGTTCCTTGTCGCGCGCCTCGGAGAAGAGCGTGCCGCCGAACCCGGTGACGCCCGAGGGGTAGTTCAGCGACGCCCACACGCCGTTGATGTCCATGTCCCGGATGCGGGCGTCGGGATCCCAGCAGCCGCGGCGCATCTCCTCGAAGCGTGCGGGCTCGAAGCGTTGGTCCTCGCGCGCGCGGCCCGCGACGCACATGAAGCCGACCTGGAAGTAGGGCGTGTCCTCGAAGACCCAGACCTGGTGGCCTTCCTCGGTCTCCTCGACCCGGGGCGCCACGCCGGCGAAGCGCGCAGGCATGCGCCCCTCGAATACGTGGGGCGGCTCCATCAGGTGGTCGTCGACGGAGATGATGGTGTAGCGCGCCTCGCGCGGCTCCGGGTCCGGGAGCAACGGACCGCTCACCGGACGCTTGATCCCGAGCTTGATGACGCGTGCCATGTCGGCCTCCCCACGCCGTTCTAGCGCGAATCGCCGGGCGGGGGGCAACCCGAAGTCGCCCGACCCGGGGTGTCCCCGGTCCTTGCGCCGGAACGACCATGGGTCTAAGGCGCGGTCGTCCGCGCGGAGCCCGCGAGTCGAGCGAGGCCCCGTGAACCCGGCAGCCCGATGACAGGACCAGGTCTCCCCGTCCCGACCTCGAGCCGGGGTGCCCGCCCGCTCGCTCTCGCGATCCTCGCTGCCGGCCTGCTGGCCCGGGGCGCATCCGGAGAAGCCCTCGCAGGGGAAGTCGAGATTTCGCATCCCGAATGGAAGCTCGCGGAGATGGCCCAGGAGATCCGCAATCCGATCGCGCAGCTCCTGCAGTTCCCGACCGAGCTCGACGGCGACGGACGCGTGGGACCGGACCGCGAGGGGGACCAGGTCCACCTCGACCTGAAGTCGATCGTGCCGATCCCGCTCGACGAGAACTGGGTCCTCGTCGCGTGGACGAAGACCCCGATCTACTGGCAGCAGGACGTTCGCCTCGACTCCGGCACCCAGGTCGGCCTCTCGAACTCGCAGCTCAGGACGTTCCTCACGCCGGCGAAGGTCCGGCGCGGGATCCTCGAGAAGGGGCTGGTGTGGGGGCTCGGCCCGATGCTCAGTCTGCCGGCGACCAACCGCACCATCGGTCCCGAGCAGACCTCCGCCGGGTTCGACGCGAGCATCTGCTGGCAGGGCGAGCACTGGACTCTCGGGCTCCTCGGATTCCAGATCTTCGGCTTCGCGGGCCCGGGCACCCGGACCAACGAGGCCTATCTCCAACCTACCCTCGCCTACACCACCCGCTCCGCGTGGAGCTTCACCGTGAACACGGAGAGCACCTACGCATGGACGACGAGGGGCTGGGAGATCCCGATCAACTTCGAGATCTCGAAACTGGTGAAGCTCAGCGGACTCCACGTGAACTTCCTCCTCGGGGCGAGATACTGGGCGGAGGTCTCCGACTCCGACCCCCACGGATGGGGAGGACGCGCAGCCGTGACGTTCGTCCTGCCGGACCTTCTCCAGCCCGGTTGAACCCGCGGCGAAAATGACCGCTTGCCGATCGCTCGCGGGCGATGGCAGCATCCGGTGACTCGGGCTCGCCGGGCGAGCCCCCTCCCCATGGGACGCCACCTTCGATTCCCAGACCTGCCCCGGACCCGAAGGTCGCTCCGGGCCCTGGCTCTCGCCGCCACTTTCGCGGCGGTCGACCCGCCGGCCGCGATCGCGGATCGCGGCATCGAGGCACCGACACTCGTCGTCGATGCGAACCGGACCGAAGGCTCCGGGTCCGGCGTGGACCACCTCGTCGTCTTCGGTGGACGAGTGCTGTTCGCAGGAAGGGACATGGCCCACGGCTGGGAGCTCTGGGCATCGGACGGCACGACGTCGGGCACGGGCCAGGTCGTGGACGTCCGCCCGGGCCCGGTGGGCTCGTCGCCCTCGAACCTCGTCGTCGCGGCCGGGTTCGCGTTCTTCACGGCAGACGACGGGATTCACGGCGTCGAACTCTGGCGAACCGACGGCACTCCGGAGGGAACCTCGTTGGTCGCCGACGTCCGGCCCGGAGCGGGTGCGTCCGTGCCCGAGCGGCTTGCCTGGTCGGCGAAGGCCGGACTCCTCTTCTTCCGCGCCGACGACGGAGAACACGGCGTCGAGCCATGGTGCAGCGACGGGACTCCCGGCGGGACGCGGCTCGTCGCGGACGTGGCACCGGGTGCAGGGGGCTCCTATCCCGACGACCTCGTCGACGTCGACGGGCACCTCTTCTTCGATGCCTTCGACCCGCTCCATGGAACCGAACTCCGCACCACCGATGGGACTGCGGCGGGCACGACGCTGGTCGCGGACCTGCGTCCGGGGAGCGACGCGACCTGGACCTCCTCGCTCGTCGCCTTTCGCGGCGAATTGTTCTTCGTCGCGGATCATCCCGAGCTCGGGGTCGAGATGTTCCGGGTGTCGCGGGCCGACGGCCGCGTCGTGCCCTTGCGCGACATCGCTCCCGGCGCCTCGAGTTCCCATCCCGCGATGCCCGTGGTCGTCGACGACCTCCTCTACTTCGTCGCATCCGACGGCGAGCACGGCGCCGAGCTCTGGCGCACCGACGGCAGCGCGGCCGGTACGCGCATGGTCGTGGACCTGTTCCCGGGACCGAGTCCCGGGGCCCTGCACGACCTCGTCCGGGTCGGCCGAAGTCTCTTCTTCATCGGCGACGAGGGCCGCCATGGGCGGGAGTTGTGGCGCACGGACGGAACGGCCCTCGGCACGGTTCGCGTGAAGGACATCAACCCCGAGCGATGCAGCGCCGAACTCGAAGACCTGGTCGCGGTCGGCGGCCGGGTCTTCTTCCAGGCGCGCGACAAGGGCCCGGTGAAGCCCGGCGAGGAGCTCTGGACGAGCGACGGCACCGAGGCCGGAACCTTCCAGGTGAAGGACGTCCATCCGGGGACCGCCGGCTCACATCCCAGGGACATGGTCGACTTCGGCGGCACGCTGCTGTTCACGGCGATCGACGATCGGCACGGGCGCGAACTCTGGCGCAGCGACGGTACGGAGGCCGGGACCACGCTCGTGCGCGACGTCTTCGACGGCTCGGCGGGCTCGCTCGGTGGCGGGGGACTGCTTCCGATCCGGCGCGGCGTGGCGTTCGTCCCGCGGGAGAGCCCCACCCTGCCGAGGCGTCTCTGGACGAGCGACGGAACGACGGAGGCCACCGCCGCGGTCGAGGCGACCTCGTCGCTCGAGGGGGTCGAAACCTGGCGGATGGCGGAGCTCCGCGGGGCCCTCCTCCTGTGGGGCGACGACGGCGTGCACGGCACGGAGCTCTGGCGCACCGACGGAACCGTGAACGGAACGCGCCTCGTTCGCGACGTCGAGCCGGGACCCGGAAGCGCCCATCCGGGCACCTTCGCGGTCGCGGGCGACACCCTGTTCTTCGCCCCGACCGTCGGTCGCCGCAACGAAATCTGGAAGACCGACGGGACCGAGGAGGGCACCGTTCGCGTGACGGAGATCGGTCCGGGGTCGCCGACGTCGTTCCTCGAGAGCTTCGTCGCGGTCGGGCGTCGACTCTTCTTCGTCGCGACCGAGCCTGTCCATGGGCGCGAGCTCTGGACGAGCGACGGTACCGCGGCCGGCACGCACCTCGTGCGCGATCTCTTTCCCGGTCCCGATCCGTACGGCTCGGAGATCTCCGCGATGGTGGGGATCGGGAATCGTCTCTACTTCGCCGCCTCCGACGGGGTGCACGGCACCGAGCTCTGGACGAGCGACGGCACCGCGGCCGGCACGCGCCTCGTCCGCGACCTGCGCCCGGGCCCCGATCCGTCGAGACCCTACTTCTACCCGGGCTGGTCGCTCGGCCCCCTCCTCCTCTTCCTCGCCGACGACGGCGAGCACGGCTACGAGCCCTGGCGGAGCGACGGCACGTCGGCGGGAACGTTCCCGCTCGGTCGCCCGGCCACGGGCCGCCTTCGCCCCGGCAGCACCGACCAGTTCGCGACGGTCGGCCGTCACGCCTACTTTCCCGCGAACGACGGCGAGCACGGAACCGAGCTCTGGCGCACCGACGGCACGGCCGCGGGCACGCAACTCGTGGCCGACGTCGTCCCCGGTCCGACCGGCTCCAACCCCGTCTCGCTGCTGGCCGCGGGCCGACGCCTCGTCTTCGCGGCGACGGACGAGTCGCACGGGACGGAACCGTGGAGCACCGACGGCACCGCGGCCGGCACCGCTCTCGTCGGCGACGTCCAGCCCGGCCCCGGCGGCTCCATGCCCCGGGAGCTTCGCTTCTCCGCCGGTCGCGTCTTCATGATCGCCGACGACGGACTCTCCGGACCTGAACTCTGGCAGGTTGCCGTCGAGGATCCGTCGCCCGGGCTGTTCGGCGTTCGCGGGCGCGGGGGTGAAGGCGGCGTCCCGACTCGGGGGCCGACACCACGGCACCCCGGCGCCCGATCCGAGTGATGATTCTTGACTCGGGCCGCGGTCCGGCCTACGTCCCGCCGCATGGAGCACGCTCACCGTCACGGGCCGGGAATCTCGCCCGCCTTCCTCGTCGGCATCCTCCTCGTCTCGGTCCTGGCCGCCGTCCTCGGTCGCCTCTTCACCCACGGCAGGGACCGGGGGCGCATCGAGCGGTTCGTCGCGGAGCAAGGCGGCCAACTCGTCTCCTGTCGACCGGAGCCCTTCGGGCCCGGCTGGCCCGGGGGCGTGCACTCGCGCGTGTACGCGATCGAGATCCGGGATGCGGCTGGGCATGTCCGGGCCGCCCACGCGAAGACCTCCACCTTCGGCGGCATCCAGATCGTCGATGGTGTGGCGCAGGGCTGATCTCGCCCGCGGATCGACAGGACCGGCCGTTTCGACGTCGGTCCTCCCCGTGACCGGCCCGCCGTGGTATCCGTCCTCGGCGGCCTGCGGGCCCGGAACCACCCCACCTTGGCCGGCCGCCCGCGGTCGCGATACCCGGAGACTCCATGAACTCGACCGCCCGCACGGAGCACTCGGTACAGGTGAAGAGGCTCACCGGATCGCTGGGTGCGGAGATCACGGGCATCGACCTTCGCGAGGCGGGCCCGCCCGAGGCCGAGTTGCTCCGACGTCTCCTGCGCGAGCACCTCGTCCTCTTCCTCCCGGGCCAGCACCTCGATCCCGACCAGCACGTGGCCTTCGGCCGGCTGTTCGGGGAGCTCGAGTCGCATCCGAACCTGGACCTCCGCTCGGAGCGCCCCGAGTTCTTCCAGCTCCACGCCCGCGGCGGAGTGGGCGGGATCGCCGACGAGTGGCACAGCGATCTCAGTTGCGCGGACGAGCCGTCGGTCCTCTCGATCCTGCAGATGGCGAAGTGTCCAGAAGTGGGCGGCGACACTCTCTGGGCGAACATGTACCGCGCCTACGAGACGCTCTCCCCGGCCATGCGCGACTTCTGCGAGGGCCTCTCC
>JAGWVP010000121.1 GCA_018970825.1 bacterium
GGGCTCCCGACGTGATCGTGGACCTCGCCCTCGAGGAGGGGTATTCGACGACGGTCCGGCGCTCCGGGGGAAGGTCCGGCCCCTCGGTCTGGCGCATCGGCACCGAGGAGCACGCCGGCTCGAAGGCCGCAGGCATGAACGGGACGCACCGAAGCCACGGACTCTACTGCTGGGCGGATCCCGCCTCCGCGAGCACCCGCGGGGCCGAGGGGAGCGACCTTCGCCTTGCCGAGCTCGGCGCGCTCGTGCTCCGCGAGATCGGTGCGACCGAGGCGAGCGGGCACGGGGACGTCGACCCCGAGGCGCGCCCGGGTCGCGACTACGACGAGCGCGAGGAGGAGGTGCTCGAGCGGAGGCTCCGGGCCCTCGGGTACCTCGAGTGAGAGGTCCGGAGGCAGGCGCAGCCGGTTCGTCGACGATGCCGCGCCTCCCCGCGACGACGGGACGATCGCCGCGGATCGGGCTCGTCGCGGGCTGCCGGTTTCCGGCCCCCCGGGGCTCCCAGGTGCTCGTGGACGGGATGGCTCACGCGCTCGTCGCGGCCGGTGCCGACGTGCACCTGCTCGCCCCGATCGCCCCCGGGTGCGCGCGGCCGTTCGCCCTCCACTCGCTCGCGCGCCCGGGCGAACTTCCCGCGGCCGAGCCCGGGCGCGTCCTCGGGCTCCGACGGCTGCTCGACAATGCGCGGCTCGCGCCGCGCCTGCGTGCGGCCGTGGTGCGCGAGCGCATCGAGGTCCTCCATGCGCACAACTTCGAGGGGCTGCTCGCGTCGCTGCGAGTGCGCGCTTCGACCGGCGTGCCCGTGGTCTTCCACGCGCACTCGGTGCTGGCCGACGAGCTTCCGCTCTACGCTCCGGCGGCGTCGGTGCCGACGCGGGCCGCCGTGCGCATGGGCTCCTGGTTCGACCGGGCGTTTCCACGCCTCGCCGACCTGGTCGTGGCACTCAGCGCGGACGTCGCCTCCTATCTCGTCGACTGCGGCGTCGAGCCCGGGCGCATCGCCGTCGTCCCGCCGGGGATCGACCGCCTCCCTCCGGGGGAGCCCGGTCCACCGGGGAGAGCTCCGCGCGCGGTCTTCACCGGCAACCTCGACCGGTACCAGAACATCGAGCTGCTGCTCGACGCATGGGCGATCGTCGAGCGGAGACTCCCCGGGGCGACGCTCGCGATCGCGACGCACGAGAGGGAGCGCAGGCCGCCCCGTCTGGGCGCCGGTCTCGCGCGGGTCGAGGTCGTGCAGGCGGGATCGCTCGGGGCGGTTCGGCGCGAGTGGTCGCAGGCGACGGTCGGCGTCTCGCCGCGTGCGTCCTGGTCGGGCTTTCCGGTGAAGACGCTCAACTACATGGCGGCGGGCCTTCCCACGGTCGCGCTCGAGGCCTCCGCGAAGGGCGTACGCGACGGCGAGACCGGCTGGATCGTCCGCGAGGGGTCGGCGCCGGCGCTCGCCGACGCCCTTTGCGAGGCGCTCGACGATCCTCGGGAGAGTGCGGCGCGCGGCCGTCGCGCCCGCGAGGCGGTCGACGAGGGGCACGCGTGGCCGCGGCTCGCGGAGCGCCTTCTCGGGCTCTCGGCCGGCGTGGCGACCGTTCGGCGGGCCGGTCGTCTTTCCACCGAACCGGTCGCGGGCTAAGGCGGATTCGACATGGCGACGCGGCAGCGCGACGAAGCCCCGGCCGGGCTTCTCCCCGAGGAACAGGAGCGTCTCCGCCGGGAGACCGACGCCGCCGTCCGCCTCGAGGGCGAGATGATGCGACGGCTCGCGCAGCACGGCCTGCGCGGCGTCGAGGAGATGGTGGAACTGCACGAGCGGCTCCGTCGGGCGGCCGACGCGATCGCCCTCCCCGAGATCGATTTCGCGCTCGCCCGCATCGGCTCGCTTTCGGACCGACTCCGACTGCTCCGGCAGAGGCTCGATCGCCTCGCGAGCCTGCGTCGCGCGGTCGGGACCGGGGCAGAGCAGGTCGTCCCCGACGGGAAGCCGAGCATCGTCGCGGCGGGGCCTTCCGCGCGCACGGCGCCCGGGCCCGGCCGAAACGGGCACGGAAACGGCGGGGATCCGGGCGCCGGGGCGCGTTGACGGACGACCGGGGCGCTGGTACCCGGAGGATCATGGAAGGACACGGTTCTCCGCTCCAGCAG
Organism: bacterium; assembly: GCA_018970825.1. GTDB lineage: Bacteria > Desulfobacterota > Binatia > UBA12015 > UBA12015 > REEB422. The sequence continues at coordinate 2,140 of JAGWVP010000121.1, forward strand.
TTCTTCGCGATGCTGGTCCGGCCCGACAACATCCCGATCATCGGGATGCTCGCGCTGGTCCTGTGGTTCACCTACGTGGGCTTCAAGGAAGCGCGAAAGAACGACGAACTCATCGCCCAGGGACGCGAGGACGAAGTCCTCCGCAAGATGCAGGAGTGACGGCGCGCCCGTCCTCCGATCGGTGACGAAATGCCCTTCACGATCATCGCCGAGAACTGCACGGGCTGCAGCGCCTGCGAGAAGCGCTGCCCGACGCGTGCCATCAGCGGCGACCCCAAGAAGTCCTATTTCATCGAGTCGTCGATGTGCATCGACTGCGGCTCGTGCGGCGTCATCTGCCCCGACGAGGCGATCCTCGACACCTACGGCAACATGACGAGCGTGCTGAAGCGCGCCGAACGCCCGCTCGCGGTGGTCCACCCCGACAACTGCAACGGCTGCGGCGTCTGCATCGACGTGTGTCCGTTCGACAGCCTGAGTTCGGCTCCCGGAAACACCGCGACCTACCTCGGCAAGGTCATCGTCGAGGAGAAGACCTGCGTCGGCTGCCGCCTCTGCGAAGAGGTTTGCGGCTGGGACGGGATCTACATCATGGCGGGCGGCGAAAAGGAGGGCTTCCTCGCGGCGCTCGGGTACGAGGCCGAGGAGAACGCCGAGGCCTGACGTCGGGTCCGGGCGGGGGGGTCGGTCGCCCCTTCGTTTCCCGGGGGTGCGGTGGGTCCCGCCCCTGGCGGGGCAGCGCGTACGTCGGGATCTCTCCGGGAAGCCGGTTCGTTCGAACGGGCCGGTCCCCCGGCGGCGGGACCGGCGTCGAGCAGGAGTTTTCCGGCTCGACAGCCGGGCTCGACGCTGCCAGAAGATCGGCCTGCGAGTCCGGCAGACTCGACGGCCGACGGCACTCTTGTCGTCCGGGATTTCGAGTACGCACGGGAAGGAGACGCGATGAGAGTGTTGGCGAGAATGCTCGGGTTCCTGTTGGCCACGGCGGCCGTCCCGGGGGCCGTCGATGCGGCGCCGACGGCCGCGCAGTCGTGCGAGTCCGCGAAGGAGAAGGCGGCGGGCAAGGCGGCCCAGTGCCGTCTCGTGGCGGCCGGCGTGTTCGCGGTCTCGCCGGGCACCCAGGCGGACGTCGACAAGCGCGATGCGGCGTATGCGAAGTGCCAGTCCAAGATGTCCGATGCCTACGCGAAGGCCGACGCGAAGTACGGGGCGAACTGCCCGGTCCCGGCGAACACGTCGATCGTCGAGGCGCTGACCACCGCCTACTCGGGCAACGTGATCGTCGTGAACCAGCAGGCGAGGTTCGTCGACAACGGCAACGGCACCGTGACCGACAACCTGACGCACCTCCTGTGGGAGAAGAAGACCGGGACGGTGGGAGCCGACGTGGAGTGCATCGGCGTCGCGACCTGCCCGGACCCGCACGACGTGAACAACCGGTACACCTGGAGTGCGAACAACACCTCCCCGTGGCCCTTCGACGGCACGGCCGCCACGGTCTTCCTGGGCCTCGTGAACTCGCAGGCGCCGTGCCTCGGCGGGCACTGCGACTGGCGCCTGCCGAGCGTGGAGGAAATGCTGACCATCGTCGACACGTCGGCCGGCGTACCGACGATCCCCGCCGTGTTCGGGCCGACCAGGCCCACCATCTACTTCACGGCGACCACGTTCGCGGGCGGCTTCACGCCGTACTACGCGTGGTACGTCGACTTCTCCGACGGCGATTACGCGAACAACGCCTTCAAGCCCACGAGCTACTTCGTTCGCGCCGTTCGCAGCGCGCCCTGACGGCTTCCGGGAGACCCGGGAGCCTCAAATCACCTTGTTCAGCGGGTACTCGATGATGCCGAGGGCGCCCGCCTTGATGAGGCGCGGAATCAGGTCGCGCACGGTGGCCTCGGCGACCACGCTCTCGACCGAGGTCCACTCCTCGCCGTGCAGTCGCTCGGTCGGGTAGAGGTTCGACACCGTCGGCGCGGTCAGGCTCGGCAGGAGCTCGATGATCGAGCCGACGTCGGCCTTGCGGGCGTTGAGCTTGAGGCCGACCTTCCCCTGCGCCTCGAGCGCGCCGCGCAGGAGCAGTGCGATCTGTTCGAGCTTCTCGCGCCTGGCCGGATCGGCCCACGCGGCGCGGCTCGCGACGAGCTGCGGGTTGGACGGCAGGAGGTCCTCGACGATGCGCAGCTTGTTCGCGCGCAGCGTGGACCCGGTCTCGGTCACGTCGACGATCGCGTCGACGAGCCCCTCGGCGACTTTCGCCTCGGTGGCTCCCCACGAGAACTCGACGTCGACGTCGATCCCCCGCCCGGCGAAGAAGCGCTGGGTGACCTTCACGAGTTCGGTCGCGACGATCTTGCCGCGCAGGTCCTCGGCGCGCTTCACGGGCGAGTCGTCGCGGACGACCAGCACCCAGCGCGTCCCCTGCAGGCTCACCTTGGAGTAGACGAGATTGCAGACGACGTGGACGTCGCTCTCGTTCTCGACCACCCAGTCCTGCCCGGTCACGCCCGCATCCAGCGCACCCGCCTCGATGTAGCGCGACATCTCCTGCGGCCGCATGAACGAGCAGCGGATCGTCGGGTCGTCGATCGACGGGAAGTAGCTGCGGCCGCTCGTCGAGATGCGCCAGCCGGCCTTGCCGAAGAGCTCGATCGTCGGGGATTCGAGGCTGCCCTTGGGCAGTCCGAGGCGCAGCGGTGCGGGGAGGCTCATCGCGACTCCTTGCCGTAGACCTTCGCAGGATCGAAGAGCGGCTCGCCGACCACCTGCCAGCCGTCGCCGTCGCGACGGCGGTGGAAGCAACTGCGGAAGCCGGTGTGGCAGGCGGCGCCGCCATGCTGGTGCACGCGCAAGAGGATCGTGTCGAGGTCGCAGTCGATGCGGATCTCGACCACGTCCTGGTGGTTTCCCGACTCCTCGCCCTTGCGCCAGAGGCCGCGACGGCGGCTCCAGTAGACGGCGCGCCCGGTGCGCAGCGTCTCCTCCCAGGCCTGGTCGTTCATGTACGCGACCATCAGCACCTCCCCCGTCTCGGCGTCCTGGGCGATCGCGGGGACCAGGCCCTTGCTGAAGTCGGGCGATTCCATCTTCGGGTTCTCCATCGTCGTCGACCGGGCACGGGAACACCGCGGGATCCGGCGTGCCGGCCCGGGCTCTCCGCTCCGTCCGCGTCGCCGGTCAGCGGGCGGTGCCGGAGAGGATGCCCTCGAGGTAGGTCACGTGGGCGCGCCAGATGGCGTCGCGCTGCTTCAGGTCGTCCACGCCCGTGGGCGTGAGCCCCACGCTCGCCTGCGGATCGCAGGCCGGCACGAACTTGACCGCCGGAAGTGCGGGCCGCGGCGGCACCGCGGCCCGGCGCGGGGCGCACCCGGCGAGCCCCGTGAAGGCGGCCGCGGCGGCGAGCGCCGCACCGGCGCGGACCAGGCGCTGGGCGGATCCGGACACGGGGTGGTCCCTAGCGCTCGGGGCGCAAAACGCAATCCGGCGTGGCGATCGGCGCCTCCCGTGGTATCGCCCCGGCGTGCGGCTCGGCGAGATCGCAGCGGCCATCGACGCCGCGCTCGAAGGCGACCCGGACCTCGAGGTCGACGAACTCGCACCTCTCGAGGCGGCGGGCCCGCGTTCGCTCTCGTTTCTCTCGAATCCGCGCTACGCCTCCCGGCTCGCCTCGACCCGGGCGGCGGCGGTGATCCTCGGACCGGGCCTGGACGGGCCCGGGTGCGCCGTCCTGCGGGTACCGCATGCCTACCTCGCGTTCGCCCGCGCGCTGCCGCTCTTCGAGCGCCCCGTGCGGCCGGAGCCGGGAGTCGATCCGTCCGCCCGGGTCGCTGCGTCGGCGGTCGTGGGCGACGAGGCGCGCATCGGTCCCCACGTCTCGATCGGCGAGCGCGCCCGCATCGGGCAGCGCTGCGCGATCTTCCCGGGCGCGGTGATCTACCCGGACGTCGAGATCGGCGACGACTGCGTCGTGCACGCGAACGCGGTGGTCCGCGAGCGCGTGAAGATCGGCCGCCGTGTCGTCCTGGGCGCGGGCTGCGCGATCGGCGGCGAGGGATTCGGCTACCTGCCCATGCCCGGCGGAGGGATCTTCCGACTCGCCCAGGTCGGCGGAGTCGAGATCGGCGACGACGTCGAGATCGGCGCGAACACGACCGTCGATCGCGCGACCATCGGCACCACCCGGATCGAGCGCGGCGCGAAGCTCGACAACCTCGTCATGGTCGCGCACGGCTGTACCGTGGGCGAGGAGGCGCTGCTCGCGGCCCAGGTCGGGCTGGCCGGCAGCACGGTGATCGGCGCCCGCGTGCAGCTCGGCGGCCAGGTCGGCACGGCCGGCCACCTGACGGTGGGCGAGGGGGCCCGGGTCGCGGCCCAGAGCGGGGTCCCGAACGACGTTCCGGCCGGTGCGACGGTCGGCGGGTACCCGGCGATGGACGCGGCGCTCTGGCGTCGGGTGTCCGCCGCGGTGCAGCGCCTGCCCGAGCTGCTCCGGCGCGTGCGTCGCCTCGAGCGGCGGGCGGGAGTCGACGGCGCGGCCGCCTCCGGCGACTGACGCCGCGAGGGCGGGAAGGCCGGGGCCGGGGCGGAAGCCCGCCTCCACCCTTGGATTTCGCGGGATCGACCCCTAAGATCCCCCGGCCATGATCCTGCCGGTGGAGGACATCACGGAGGAGCCGCAGTCCTGCGACTTTTCCGACCCGGTCGAGGACCTGAACCGGCGGCTCGAGAAGGGGCCGCACGACTTCCGGTTCCTGCGTCCGATCGACGTCCACCTGCAGCACCACCGCTCCGACGACTGCCTGTTCTTCGTCGGCCGGCTCCGGACGCTCGCCGAGGGCGAGTGCGCCCGCTGCACCGAGAGGTTCCAGCTCCCGGTCGACCAGGACTTCGCCATCGCGCTGCGCCGCGCCGAGCCGGAGGAGGAGGGGGATCGCCCCGAGCTCTCGGCCGACGACCTCGCGGTCGCGACCTACGAGGGCGACGAGGTCGACCTGGCGCCGCTGGTCGAGGAGCAGACCCTGGTCGGGCTGCCGACGCGCGCGCTTTGCAGCGAGGACTGCCGCGGCCTCTGTCCGGGCTGCGGGGTGAACCGGAATCTCGACTCCTGTCGGTGCAAGGCGGAGGAAGGCGACCCGCGCCTCGCCGTCCTGCGCTCCCTCAAGGTGGGTCGGGCCCATTGAAGCAGGCGTTGCCGACGCGCCCTGCAACCCGTTAGGAGAAACCCATGCCCGTCCCGAAACGCAGAACCTCGGTCTCCAAGAAGAACAAGCGGCGGTCGCATCACGCCCTTTCCGCACCGGCCCAGATCTCGTGTCCGCAGTGCGGCGAGCCGAGGCTTCGGCACCGGGCGTGTGCGAGCTGCGGCACCTACCGCGGCCGCAAGGTGGCCGAGGCCCGGGGCGACTGAGACTCCGTTCCGGGCCCGGCGGCATCCGCCGTCGCACCCGGACGAACGGTCCCGGCGCATGCGGCGAATCGCCTTCCTCTGCCCCGGCCAGGGGGCGCAGCACGTCGGCATGGGTCGAGACGTCGCCGACGCCTTCCCCACGGCGAGGCGGGTCTTCGAGGAGGTCGACGCGGCACTCGGCGAGCCGCTCTCGCGGCTCTGCTTCGAGGGGCCGGAGGACGACCTCGTCCTGACTCGCAACACGCAGCCCGCGCTGCTCGCGACCTCGGTCGCGATCGGGCGCGTGCTGGTCGAGGAGAGCGGTCGGCGTCCCGTGATCGCGGCCGGGCACAGCCTCGGCGAGTGGTCCGCCCTCGTGCTCGCGGGAGCCCTCGACCTCCCGGCCGCGGCCCGCGCGGTACGCGATCGCGGTCGCTTCATGCAGGAGGCGGTCGCGCCGGGCGAGGGAGCGATGTCCGCGCTGCTCGGGGCCGATGCGGCGCGCGTCGAGGAGCTCTGCGCCGCGGCGTCCGACGCCTCCGGCCGTGAAGTGGTCGTGCCCGCGAACCTGAACGGCTCGGGGCAGGTCGCGGTGGCGGGACACGCCGCGGCCGTCGAGCGGCTGGAAGCC